>JAQBEG010000689.1:0-5716 GCA_032123985.1 Deltaproteobacteria bacterium | reverse complement strand
TGGCGTCTCTTCGGGCGTATCCACACAGCCATTTACAAGACGCTGGGCGGCCGCTTCGTCGGCAGCGTGGGGCTTGGACGAAAAGTCCTGCTTCTCATCACTACGGGTCGCCGGAGCGGCGCGGAACGAACCACCCCGCTCGTCTACATGCCGTACGGGAAGGATCTGATCGTCTACCCATCCAACGGCGGCAAGGAATCACAGCCGGCCTGGTGGCTGAATCTCCAGTCCGCTGGCACCGCCGAGGTCCAACTGAACGGAGAGATATTCGAGGTCATCTGGTCGGAAGCGCCGCAGAAGGAGCGAATGGAATATTGGCGAAAGCTTCAAGCCGCGATCCCCGCCTATCGGTTGTACCGCTTCCAGTCCGACCGCGAGATTCCAATCATACTGCTGCGGCGACGAACTGTGGGTTGGACTGCGGTTCCCCTCGACGATCAGGCACCGGATGCACAACGCGACGCGGCCGAGCGCTAGACGAACAAATATCGAGCAACGAGTTCTGCCGTCGCGTGGGCCGCAGCGTCTCTAAACGCTGGATCATCGTTTAGAAAGGCCTGCGACGCGTTCCACTGCACCGCGTTCAAGACCACGAACGACGCCATCTCCCGATCGAGATCGGGGCGACACAATCCGGCCTCGTCGACGGCGACGATGAACGCATCGATGGCCTCCCGGATCCGGCTCCGAATCGCTTCGAAGGGCTTCTGGAATTCGGGATCTTTAAAATACTGCGCCCACAGAATGCGTTGAATGCCCGGCTGCAGCCGCTGCGTGTGAAAGATCGCGTCGATCAAACTGCGGGTTCGATCTCGCGGGTCCGTTGTGCCGCGCCAGCTCTCTGGGTCGAGCTGGGCGATGACCTCGTCCGCCACCTCGCGATCGGTGAGATCAAAAAGTTCGAGGATGATCTCGCGCTTGTCGGTGAAGTAGTTGTACACGGTGCCAACCGCCACGCCGGCCTCGGTCGCGATCATCGCAGTGGTGGTCTCCTCGAATCCGTGGCGCTCGAAACAACCGACCGCCGCGTCGATGAGCTTCTTGCGGGTCAGGCGGCTTCGCGCCTGCTGCGGAGGACGCGGAGGCGCTTTTTTGACTTCGCCAGCCCGGTTACTCCTCGGTATTCCCGCCATTCGCGAATTCTAGCCGCCCTCGCGCCCCCGCCATAAAAAAGGCGACGCTTTGCAAAAAACTGAGACCCACGTCATATTCCTGCCGATACCCAGTTCGGACCAGAACCTCGACCACCCCGCGCCCCGCCAAGGAGAACATGAGCATGGCTGCAACGCCGGAAACAATCAGCGAAACGGATCAGGACCTCGAGATCATTCTCACATCCTTTGATTCCAACTATGTCTGGAATTACGGGAGCGTGAAGGAGGGACTTCGCGATCTCTATGAAAAAGCCAAGCGCGAACAGTGGAACAGCACGACCCAGCTTGATTGGAAGATCGACGTCGATCCCGAATCGGAAATCGTTCCCGCTCAGCTGAATCCATTTTCCGAGTATGGCCCTGCGCAAAAGCTCAATGCCAAGGAAATGGTCCGACTAAGCCATGCCGGGATCTCGAATCAGCTGTCTCAGTTTCTGCACGGCGAACAGGGCGCGCTTATCGTGGCCTCTCAGCTCGTCGGCTCGGTCCCCTGGATGGACGCGAAATATTACGCAGCGAGCCAGACGATGGATGAAGCGCGACACGTCGAAGTGTTCGCGAAGTACGTAAATGAAAAGCTCGAATGGGAATGGCCGATCAATCCCAATCTGAAGGAACTCCTCGACGCGACCATCACCGACTCACGCTGGGACTTCAAATTTCTCGGCATGCAGATCATCATCGAAGGTCTGGCCATGGCCGCATTCGGCAGCCTCTGGAAGATGACCAACGAGCCGCTCTTGAAGGACCTGCTCAAGTACGTGATGAAGGACGAGTCGCGACACGTCGCGTTTGGCGTCCTCGCGCTGCGAGACTATTACAAGGATCTATCGCCCGGCGAAATGAAGGACCGAGAGGACTTCATCATCTACGCGTGTGAGCTGATGCGCAATCGGCTCGCTGGCGGAGAGGTCGCGCGTGCGATGGGCTGGAACGAAGAAGAGGTCATCAAGGTCGTCATGGAATCCCAGAGTGGGCAGGTCTTTCGATCGATGCTCTTCATGCGCATCGTCCCCAATCTGCGAAAACTCGGGCTGATCACACCGCGCGTTCGCGAGGCATTCGAACGACTCGACATCATCAAATTCGAGAATTTTGACACCGACGAACAGGATCGAGAACTCGGACTCGCCTGAGTTCGAGAATCCGACTCATTCGCTGGCGGTGTCGGAGGTGTTGGTGGTGCTGGCGCGCGCATCGCCCACGATGTCGAGTACAGCCGCGCCCGTCAACTGGCCGAGTCGCAAGCGGTCCAGTGCCAGGTTCGCGTCTTCGAGGGCAAATACCTGCGTTTCGCAACGAATCGGCACGCGCGGCGCTATCTCGAGGAAGGCTCGAGCATCCTCGCGCGTGAGATTCGCGACGGATCGAATCGTCCGCTCCTCCCAGAGCATGCGATAGGCGAAGCCTGGAATGTCCGACATATGGATGCCCGCGCAGACGACGGTGCCTCCAGGTCGGACCGCGCCTAGCGAGATGGGCACGAGCGCACCGACCGGGGCAAAGATGATCGCGGCGTCGAGCACGCGTGGCGGAACTTCGTCAGAACCGCCAGCCCACGCCGCACCGATAGAGCGGGCGAAATGCTGCGCCTCGTCGTCTCCGGGGCGCGTGAAGGCATAGACCTCGCGACCCTCGAAGCAGGCCACCTGAGCGATCAGATGGGCCGCCGCACCAAATCCATAGAGGCCGAGACGATGAGCCTCCCCGGCCATACGGAGCGCGCGATATCCGATCAGTCCAGCGCAGAGAAGGGGCGCGGCCTCGACATCGTCGTAGGCGTCGGGGATCGGGAAGCAAAAGCGAGCGTCGGCCACTGCGAACCCCGCGTACCCTCCATCCCACTGATAGCCGGTGAATCGAGCGCGTTCACATAGATTCTCTTGACCGCGACGACACGGATCACACGCGCCACAGGTCCAGCCGAGCCACGGTATCCCGACGCGCTGACCGACTTCGAGATCTCGCACGCCCGATCCGAGCGCTTCGATGCGGCCGACGATTTCGTGGCCCGGAATGATCGGAAGCTTCGGCTCGGGAAGCTCATCATCGATGAGGTGGAGATCTGTACGACAGACACCACAGGTGGAAACGCGGACCCGAACCTGGCCCTCGCCTGGTTCCGGCCGGGGAAGATCCTCGGCGATGACGCCTCTTCCATCTCCGTGGTATCGCATAGCCCGCACCCAACCATTCTAGGAGTCCGATCGCTCAAGGGCTCCCCCCGACTCGTCGATTCGTCTGGGTGAGGAGTCGTCCATGCGCATTCTTGTCTGCTCGCCGGAGTATTTCGGTGTCGACTACGTGATCAATCCGTGGATGGACGGACAGCTCGGTCGGGTCGACCAGACGCTCGCCCATGCTCAATGGAGCGCGCTGACAGAGAGCTTCGCCCGATACGCAAGCATCGAAGAAGTGGCACCGCGCGACGGCAGCCCCGACATGTGCTTCACCGCGAATGCTGGCCTCACCGCCTTCGGCCGCGTCATTCCGTCGCGCTTCCGCAATCCAGAACGAGCCGGGGAAGAGGAACCCTTTACCTATTGGTTCGACCGAACGGGATTCGAAATCGTATCGCTGCCCGGCGACGATCCCTTCGAGGGCGAGGGCGACGCGCTCTTTCAGCCCGGAGAATCGCTCTTGTGGGCGGGCTATGGCGTACGAAGTTCACTCGAGACCCACACGGTCCTCGGGCAGACCTTCGGCGTCGATGTGGTCTCCCTGCGACTCGTCGATCCGCGCTTCTACCACCTCGACACATGCTTCGCGCCCTTTCCCGACGGTCGACTGCTCTACTACCCAGCGGCTTTCGACGAGCGATCCCAGCGCGCGATCGAGCGACGCATTCCAGCGTCGAACCGCATAGCGGTCGACGATGAGGATGCCACCCGCTTTGCCTGCAACGTGCTTCGGCTCGACGACCAGCTTTTCCTCAATCATGCCAGCCCGCCGCTTCAGCGCTCGCTCGCAACCTGGGGATTCGAGACTAATGTCCAACCCGTCAGCGAGTTCTTGAGGGCGGGCGGCGGAGTCAAATGCCTCTCGATGATCCTCGACCAGGCAGACTTTTCCCGCATTGATCCCGCCCCAGCCTCACCGATTCGCGCCAGCCAGGTCGAGTTCAAGGGGCATCTACTGGACACCGGCGGCCTCAACCGCGCACTCGATGTCGTGAGCGAAGCCGGCGGCAGCTTTCGCGTGACATCGTTGTCATTGGCGGAGCGCAAAGATCAGGAATCTCGCGCTGTGCTGCGCGTTGTCGCACCTTCGCAAGAGCGGCTGGAAGGCGTCGTTGCGGAGTTGATGAACGTCGGCGCGCAGCCGATGGCACTCGAAGCACAAGCCCGACTCGAGATCGTCACACAGCAGGGTGTCGCCCCCGATCTTTTCTACTCGACGACCATCTATCCAACGGAAATCCATCTGCAAGGCGGTTGGGTAGAAGTCGAGAAGCAGCGCATGGATACCGTTATCGTCGTCAGCCCGGAGAGGAGTCCGTCGGCGGAATGCAGACTCTTTCGCGATCTCCAGCGCGGAGAGCAGGTCGTCTGTGGCGTCGAAGGCGTCCGCGTGAGCTATCCCGACCCCTCATCAAAGGGTGAGTTCGCGTTCATGAATGCTTCGGTGAGCAGCGAACGCCGCGTCGAAGCGTCCGTGAACGCCATTGCCTGGGAAATGCGACGAATACGCGATCGCGGCGGCAAGATTGTCGTCGTCGCAGGGCCGGTCGTCGTCAACACAGGCCGTGCGAAACACCTTTCGAGTTTGATCGAGGCCGGCTTCGTTCAAGCCCTGATCACCGGCAATGCCCTGCCCGTGCACGACATCGAACACGATCTTTTTGGCACCTCCCTTGGCCTTGATCTCTCGCACGGTAGACCTGTACGCGGAGGGCATCGCAATCATCTGATGGCGATCAATCGGGTACGCGCTGCAGGCGGTATTCGCCAGGCGATCGAAGCGGGGGTCGTTCAGAGCGGAATTATGCACGCTTGCGTGCTCAAGGATATCCCTTTCGTGCTGGCCGGTTCGATTCGAGACGACTGCCCTCTGCCCGACACATTGATGGATCTCGAGATCTCGCAGGCGGCCTACGCCGAAGCGATCGAGGGGGCCGACATGATTCTGATGCTCTCGTCGATGCTACACGCAATCGGAACCGGCAACATGACGCCAGCTGGCGTTAGGCTCATCTGCGTCGACATCAGTCCTGCTGTTGTGACAAAGCTGGCTGACCGCGGATCCCTGGAGTGCACGGGTATCGTAACCGACGTCGGGCTCTTTCTGAACCTTCTGGCCGCCAGCCTCTCGCGCGCAACCGACTGACTCTGATTAGATCCGCGCTCGGCGAATCGCCTCGGGACTCAAGTGGTTGACCTCGAGCGCCGCACATGTTTCGACACCCTGTCGCGCCAGCCCGTGCCGTCGGTGTCTTCACTGAAACGCGCATTGAGATAGCGCACGATCTCCGCCGACTCTGGCAGCCATTTCGGTTCGCCCGCCTCGTCCTAGATTCGAAGGACTGGGACGGTCGATCGCGCCATCGCCTAGATGAGTTCACG
>JAQBEG010000688.1:0-6218 GCA_032123985.1 Deltaproteobacteria bacterium | reverse complement strand
TTACCGGCGAGGTCTCGCTGGCCATGCTCGAGGACCTCGGATGTAGCTACGCCCTCATCGGACACAGCGAACGACGCCTTCTCTTCGGCGAGCACGACGACGTCATCGCGGCAAAGGCGCGTCGGCTCGAAGGCTCCAGCGTCCGTCCGATCCTGTGCATAGGTGAAACACTCGAGCAGCGGGAAGCGGAGACGACGCTCGCTGTAGTGGAGGCCCAGCTCGCTGCGGTCCTCGATACGACGGGCGATGGGCTCGCGAGCCAGTTGGTGGTAGCCTACGAGCCCGTCTGGGCGATCGGAACGGGTCGGACGGCGACCCCGGAGATGGCACAGACCGTTCATGCCGCAATTCGAAAGACGCTGGTCGCCCGGCTCGGAAAGTTCGGTCGCGAAACGCGCATTCTCTACGGCGGCTCCGTCAAGCCGTCCAACGCGAGAGATCTACTCTCGCAGCCCGATGTGGATGGCGCCCTGGTAGGTGGGGCCAGCCTCGATCCTGATTCTTTTGCGAAACTCGCTCTCGCCAGTTTGGAGATGTCCTGATGGAATCCTTTGTTTACGCCCTTCATTTCATCGCGTGCTTCGTGCTCATCGGCGTCGTGCTCTTGCAGCGCGGCAAAGGGGCGGACCTTGGCGCGTCACTCGGAGGCGGCAGCGCCAACACGGTCTTCGGCAGCCGTGGGGCCGGAAATTTTCTCACGAAGATCACGACGGCGAGCGCCATCACCTTCATGTGCACTTCGCTGACTCTGTCCTATCTCGGATATCAGGCCTCTGATGTGCGGCTCTTTGATAATTCGGAGAACTTCGACATTCCGATCGAGAGCGGACTCGAAGAGATCCCGACGGCCAGTGACCAAGTCGAGGGAGGTCTCGTCGAAATCCCGAGCGGCGCCGTCGAAACCGCGCCAGATCCCTCGGAAGCAGAGCAATAACCGAATCGCTGGAGCATCCGAATCCGTCCAACGCCTCTGGGCGAGGACGGTCGCCTTCGTTATGCTCAGCGCCCGCGTGCGGCGGTGGCGGAATAGGTAGACGCGCCAGCTTGAGGTGCTGGTGGGGGCAACCCCGTGGAAGTTCGAGTCTTCTTCGCCGCACCACTTTTTTCTCAGGTAGATCCGCTTTCTCAGGTAGATCCGCCGACGACGGCCCGAAGGGCTGGACCTTTCTCAGCGACAACCGCCAATATCTCCAAGATCTCGACATCCAATGCTTCGGCGAGTCGCCCGAGATCCGGAACCAGATTCGAATCGGCGTTGAAGGCGAAGAATAGTCGACCTGAGTAGCTCAAGACCGTCACGCCTAATCCTGACGAATCTTGGAGCGGGAAGATCCCATAGCATTCCTGGAGTTCCGCCCCGTCCAGATAGAGTGGTCGCTGAGGTCCGGGAGACTGTAAGACTCCCAAGTGCCCGATCTCGATTTCTGGAAGTGCACGTGCACCGATTGCAAAGAGCCGTGATGCATTCCATTCCGAGCCCGCCGAAATCGCATCGCCCATCGCGACATCATCATCGATTCGGATTCGACGCGTCTGATCACGGATGGTTCCATTTCGCTCGGCGGGCCCGGCTTCCCAGACCGGTAGCTCGACGATCCATGAATGCGCGGTACTGCCATCCCCATCGAGAATCGGCGTTACCGCGCGAAGATCGATCGCGACCGGGCTGATGTGTCGCGCGATCAAAAATCGCCGAAGGGCACCGGACAGGATGGTCAGCACGCAGTCATGGACCGACCCGCCAAACGATCTCCGGATCTCGTGCACGATATCGAGGTCCAGCTCTCGAATCTCAAAGGATCGATGCGGCCCAAGATGCCCATCGAAAGGTGATTCGCCAGCCGGCCGCAGCCTATACCCCATCACGTGGAGCACGGACTTTGCCCGATTCTGCATGTGACGAACTGCCTGACGCGGCTGACGTGCCAACCGGAAGCCCTGCACCAGCACGCGACGCGAGGGGCTCCAGCCCCTGACGACCTCTTTCGTGAACAGCTCGATCGGCGATGGTGCGGGGCGAGGCGTGTAGTGTCCGGTGGAAACCGAGACGGGCTCTGAATCCGTTGACAGAATGGCCTGTAGCAAGTCGGCACCCTCGAGATTGGCGAGCGCCTTGTGCATTTTCAGGACGAGCGCGAAGCGTCCTCCCGCAAGGCCTTCGAGAATCCAGCAGTCCCAGAGCGGTCGCGAGCGATCGAGGTGAGCCGCGGCAATTCGGGCGGTGGTTCGGCAGAGCTGGTCATGATTGCCCGGACGAGGAAGGCTCGATTGCTGGATGTGGTAATCGAGATGGAATTCTGGATCGTCGACCCAGACCGGATGACCATCGAAAGGGATACTCCGTAGCTTGCTGCGCAGCCGCGGCAATTCGGCGAGCCGCATCGAAACGATCTGCTTGATTCGATCGAAGTTGATTCCGCCCTCTTCCGTCGCCAGCGGTCCGCTGTCGAAGATGGCGATCATCGTCACATGTGCGCGCCTTCGCGAGTGCTCCTGAACCAGGTAACCCGCGCTCTCATCGGAAAGCCTCTCGTAATAAAGTCTTGCCAACCTCTAGTCTCCCGCGATCGACGGAGCCCGATTGCCGACGTCCTCAGCTTCTTCCGAGTCGACCTCGTCCGTCGACGTGTCACGCATCACAAAAGGAACCTGGCCCGCTTCGAAGAGATGTCGACCCGCGACGTTCCGGATAAGGGGCTTCAAGCCCCCCTTCACCGAAGCCAGCACGTGGCCTGAAGACATCCAGTCGATCTCGGGCTTGCACCAATGGCGCCAGAGAGCTCGGGCCTGATCCGGACGGACCACCCGGTCCGCCACACCGGCGTAGATGAAGCGCTTGTCGACGGAGAGCCGCGGTTCGAACGAAAGCGGTGAAACCGGGTACATCACTTCGTGCACGAGACCCCAGTCCTTTTGCAACCCTCCGCCGAAGGCGTGATAGGCGGAGGATTCGTTGTCACGTGCCAACGACGTAAAATCGACAGCCGGAGTTCCCGCCACCACACAGGCAAGATCGTCGATGAAAGCGGATGCAAGGCAGACCACATAACTGCCAAGCGAAATTCCATAGAGTCCAATCGGTGCATCGCTTTGCAATCGAATCCACGCAACCATTCGCCTAATGTCCCACACCGCGTGAGCGAAGAGATGCATTACACTTGCGAATTTCGGCCGAAGAAGCCCCTGCCCGCTTACGCGCGTGCTCGACCGCGGACCGTGCAAGGGAAGCACCGGCATCAGAACGTTCAGCCCCAGCTCTTCGTGCATCCATCGTGCCGACATGGCCGCAATATTCACGCTGGGCTGACCCATCCCGAACGCGTGCGTGCAAATAAGCCATGGCCGGTCCGCGTCCTTATGTCGCATGACGTACGCGGTCGCCGTTCCGTTGTCATCTTGTGCGAGCCAGCGTTCGCGGCCTGGCTCCCCCGGATGAGGCTCATACTCGCTCTCGAAGACCATCTCCTCGTAATCGATCGAGCCGAAAAGCCCGAACGCCCTTTTCGGCGTCATGCGCGGCACTCGAAGCGGCGGGGGGGTCTGGTGATAACCGGACGGGTCGTCGAACCACCCGTTAGTCTCGATGAAATCACGCATCGCGAGTAGTTCCCGATGGCCCTGACGCACTTTCTGAGGCTCGGGCACGCCGACGAGAAGATTCACCAGGAGCGAGAAGGCTCCATCGAGAAGGACCTCGGCGATCAAACCCGGACTCGGCTCGATGGCGGGCACATCGCGGTAGCGCTGTTCTCTTCTCATCACGGCTGCGGTGTCATTCGCCATCGCGACGATTTCGATCGCCGGCCCAGTCAACCATTGAACTAGATTATTCACCCTGCGAGACTCCTTTCGATCCAACGTCGGTATAGCTCTTCTGGATGCGCGCCGACAATCACGGCCTCGTTGTCCGCGCGTCGCATCGCGGGAACACCCGTCGCACCGAGCTCCCGAGCCTCCTCGAACTCACGAAAAATCAGCGCTCGGATTTCGTCCGACTTGGCGACTTCGAATCGATCACTCGGAAGCCCTTCGGCATCCCACAGTGATCGCAGGACGGCGTAGGACGAAATGTCACGATTTTCAGAGAAGTACGCCGTCATGAGGCGACCATGCATCTTTCGAAATGCTTCGGGAGAAACGCGCGCTGCGGCCTTGGCCACTCGATGCGCCGGAACACTATGACTCGGCGGCCCCTCGTTCGAACTCCAGACCTGAAAGGGGCCAGCATCCGGCTCGGCACCGGGGCGCAGCCAGGATTCCGTATACTTGCGAAATCGTTCGAGGTCCCGCGTTGTCTTCTTTTCTGGACGCAACAAAAAGCTGCGCCATTCGATTTCGACAAGACCCTCGTACTCTTCTGTAAGTCGCTCCCAGCAGCGCGAAGCGTTCCAACACCACGGGCAGAGATAGTCTGAATAGGCGATGAACCTCACGGGGGTCACGCTGAGTGCCTCAGGACGCCGGTTCAAAGCGGCCATAACCGCCTCGAAAAAAAAGTAGGGGTTGCCCTTCGCTGATACGCGCTTCCTCGATTTCGCCGACGCAGAGAATGTGGTCCCCCGCCTCATGCGTCGCGACGACCCGGCAATCCAGATTAACGAGCGCTCCGCACAGCAAGGGTGCCCCCGTCTTGACCTCGAAAGTTTCGACATCTTCGAAGCGCTTGAACTCATCCTTCTTGGACGCGAATTTATTCGACAATGCGGCCTGGTCAACTCGGAGAACGTTCACACCGAAGCATCGAGCCTCCACTATTAGACTCGTCGTTATGGAGGTTTTCGCTGCACATACGAGCGCTAGCGGCGGATCGAGCGACACCCCACTGAAATCCGATACGGTCATGCCATGGATCTGCTCACCGGCCCGAGAGGTGACGATTGTGACGCCGCTCGGCCATGATCCCATCGCCGCCCGAAAAATCTCCGCATCGATCGCCATTCATCCCCCTATTTCGTGTCTCTAGACTATCACGACGAGCCGCCCGCTGTGTCCGCCATGTTTTCTCGAACCTCTGAGCTGAGTGCGCCGTCCTGTAGGAATCCGAGTACATAGGGCCCGACAACATCCAAGGGTCGTATCCCCGGTGCGAGCTCGGCCGCCAACCCATAGAGCAGCGAGAACGCGCGGCCCCAGGCGACCAGACCATCGGGCATTCGAAAGCTCTTGATTAGCCAGAGGTGTTCGCGCATTTTCATAAAGTAGTCTCCGAAGTCGATGTCGGTTAGTTCCTTCGGCGTCAGGTTATAGTAGGCAGGATCGAAGGAGATCCGAGCAAGCTCGCGCGCGGCGTCACGATCTTGCGGTCGGATGATCCCGACCTGGATCATGCTATCGACCCAGAGATCCTCGTTGCGCGTGACCGCGGCCAGAACGTTCGAGCGGATTCCGTCCATCACGCTTCGCTCGATGCTTTGATTCATCCCGAAATCGATGATCGCCACTTTTCCGTCGAGATCGACCAAGAGATTTCCGGGATGGGGATCACAATGGAAGAAATAGTCGCGAAACATCTGATGTAGAAACGCCCTGGTGGCCCATTCGACGGCCTTCGGCACATCGACGCCTCGGGCGGCAAGTGCTTCGCGATCGTTGATCTTGTCGCCTTCGATGAACTCCATCGTCAACACTCGCCGCGACGTCGTTTCCCAATGAATTCGTGGAATGCGCAGATGCGAAAAGAGCTCTGCGTCCTGCGAGAGGTTCGCCTTGACTCGCTCAGCCGCGCTCCCCTCTCTCTGATAGTCCATTTCACCGCGCAGCGATGACGCCAACTGCGCGTAGACCGACATCAGATCCGGCGGCACAAGGGGATTGAAGAGCCACAGCGCCAATTTCACCATTTTGAGATCGGTCGCGACCGATCGTTCGACGCCGGGGTAGAGAACCTTGACCGCAACGTCGCGTCCCTGATGGTCGCGGGCTCGATGCACCTGGCCGAGGCTCGCCGACGCGACTGGAACTTCTTCGAAACTCGCGAAGATCTCACCGATGGGACTCCCGAGTTCGTGCTCTATCTGTGCCGCGATCTCCTCATAGGGCATATCCGCTTTGATACGTAGGAGCACCACCTCGCGTTGCTCCAGAGGGATCGCTTGTAGGGCCTTGCGGAGGTTCCGGGCTACTTCTTCGTGGGCCAATCCGTCTTCCGGTAGAGCAACCGTCGTTTCTAATTGCGATTGCGCGTCCATTCGGTCCCGTTGCCGTACCTTGCGCCGGAT
>JAQBEG010000687.1:0-13871 GCA_032123985.1 Deltaproteobacteria bacterium | reverse complement strand
GGGTGCTAGAACCGGTGGGTGCCTGGCATGCTTTGACACTGCCGCCGGTCATTTCAGAACTCGATCCGTCGGACCCTCGAAATCTATGAGTGTTATGCCAGGTCGAGATCGTTGTTTCGTTCTCTAAGGGCGCGTCCGCAGTCATCGAGCGTCGGGCAATCGCATTTTCGCAGGACCGTCAATACGTGCTTCATCTGCTCGAGTCTCTCGATGCGCCCGTCGATTTCATCGAGTTTGTCTTTGGTCAACCGCCGCCACACCTCGGCGGCGGGTCGTCGATCGCCGAGCCCGCCGAGCAGTTGCTTTGTCTCGCGAATCGTCATCCCGGCTTGTTTAGCGAGATCGATGACTGCGAGGCGGTCCAGGATCTCGGGTTCGTAAACCCGTCGACCCCCTTCTTTGGGTGCCCTCGGGATGAGCCCTTCGCGCTCGTAGTATCGGATGGCGGAACTCGCGAGTCCCGTTTCTTCGCTGACCTGGCCGATCGTCAATCTGGCCATCGCATGCCTCCGATCAAATTGGGCCCGGTCACGACGTTGCCACGACGTTGCCGCAATGATGTCGCGACGTTCCGTACAGAATCGGCCTAATCCCCACGGCGTCGCTGATCGAGGGAAACAACCGAAGCGTCTTGCCCTTTTGTTCCGCCGAGTCGCACGTCCGGTGCACCCATGCGCGCGGCGTCCGCGGTGTGGTCGTCCGGTTGGGTCTGGCTCTCGCGTTCGGCTCGAACGCGCGCCTCGTAGTGCTTGATCTCGTTGTCCGTTGTCGCGGCGTCCCAGCCGAGGATCGCTCCCATGAGCTTTGCGGTCGGTCTTGCCGCAACGACGCCGCGATCGAAGGTTTCGATCGAGATTCGCGTTCGCCGTGTGAGAACATCGTCGAGATGGAGAGCGCCTTCGTGAGAGGTTGCATATTGGATTTCGGCGGCGAGATAGGTCGGTGCCCCCTCGATCGGCTCGCCGAGGCTCGGCATCTCATGAATCAGGTCGAGAAGTTCATGGATCGTCGATCCGTAGCGTGTCAAAAGATGTTCGATCACGTGGACGTTCAATCCCGACTGCTCGGCCAGTGTTTCGCGGCGATTCCAGTTCGCGCGGTAGCCGGGCGCGCCGATGAGCGGAATCTCCGCGGTGCAGCACTCGGGTACCTTCTGGTCGAGGCCCCGGGCCACGACGTCGACCACATCTTGCGCCATCACGCGGTAGGTCGTGTACTTGCCGCCGGCGACCGTGATCAGGCCCGAGACCGATTGGCTGACCGCGTGCTCGCGAGAAAGTCGGCTCGTCGCAGCGCTCTCGCCCTGGAGGAGGGGTCGCAATCCGGCATACACGCCTTCGATATCTTCTTTCCGCAGTGGCTGGGCCAGCACGGCGTTGACACGATTGAGGAGGTAGTCGATGTCGCTACGACTGGCGGCCGGATGCGCGAGATCGAGATTCCATTCTGTATCGGTCGTGCCGATGATCCAATGGCTCTCCCACGGAATGACGAATAGGACGCTCTTCTCGGTTCGCAGGATCAGTCCAGAATCGCCGTGAATGCGATCCCGCGGCACGACCAGATGGATGCCCTTGGATGCGCGCACGTGGACGCGCCCGCGCCCGGCATGGCTCTGGACGGAGTCGGTCCACACTCCCGTCGCGTTGACGACCTGACGCGCCTTGATCTTCAGATCTCGCCCGCTCTCGAGGCAACGCGCCGAGACGCCCGCGACGCGAGCGCCAGACATTACAAATCCGTCCGCTCGAACACTCGAGAGTGTAACCGCCCCGTGCATCCGAGCCGTCCGAACCAAGGCGAGGGTATGACGAGCGTCGTCGACCTGGGCGTCCCAATACTGAATGCCGCCCGTCAGACGGTCTCCGCGTAGCCCGGGGAAGCGAGCGAGAACGCCTCTGCGGGACAGATGTCGGTGTCGCGGCAGCGCGCGAATGCCTGCCAGCGTGTCATAGAGCAAGGTCCCTGCACCAATGTAGGCGCGTTCCCAGATTCTGTGCGTCAGCGGGTAGAGGAAGGGGACGGGGCGCACGAGATGCGGACAGAGGGTTTCGAGCATCAACGTCTGCTCGCGTAGCGCTTCGCGAACGAGTCGAAAATCGAGTCTTTCGAGGTATCGAAGACCGCCGTGAATGAGCTTGCTCGAACGACTCGAGGTCCCGGAAGCCCAATCTCGCTGTTCGATCAGCGCGACCGAAAGTCCGCGACTGACTGCGTCGAGTGCGGTGCCCGCGCCAACGACGCCCCCGCCTATCACGACGACGTCGAATGTTTCGGTTGCAATTCGATCTAGATCTTTCGCGCGTGTGGCCGGGTCGAGCCTTGCCGCATCCATCGATTTCCCCCTCGAAGCGGATCGTAGCGGGTCAGACTTCGAGTTTGGCCTGGCTTTCGGTCACGCCCGTGCGGATGACCTGCTGGAGATGGCCGGAGAGGGGCCGAAAGCTGATCGCCATACCACGAGGCAGTGCTCGTTCGTTTCCGCTACCCGCCATGTTCGTGTACAGAATGCGTCCTTCGATGAGCTTTCGTTCTCGACCCAGAGGCAGTTCCAGTGAGATGTGCGACCCAACGACCCAGGGTCGGGGTGTGACGAAATAGGCTCCGACCGACGATAAGCTGTAACAGCGGACGGCTTTCTGCTTGCCCGAAGAGTACGCACGTGTTCGCCATTCTTGTGGTGCGCGGAGTTCGCCTCGCGGCCTTTGTTTGACCCAGGGCGACATCGCACGGTTGACCTGGAAGCGCAGCGCGTGTCGGCCGAATCGTCCGAAGAGTGCGAGATCGATGCCCGCTTTCCGCAGAGCAAGTCTGCGCTCCTCCGCAGGCGCAGAGCCGAACGCGATCGGCACGAGCCGCGGCGAACCGGTGCGTATCCGGAGCTCCGCCAGATCCTCCTCGAATTGCAGGGACCGGATCTCTTCTTCCGGCAAAAGAATGACGCATGGCGGTCGATGGGCATCGAGCCGCTGCGCACCGGCGTCTTCGAAGTTGACTGCGGTCAGGGTCGGGGCGGGCAGGGACTGTAGTTCCTGCACGAGGGCGCGCTGGATCTTGGAGTCCGGGCCAATCAGCAGGATCGGGCCTGGCGTAGGACGCGTCTGTGTCGATCCGGACCAGGTGTTCATCGTGAATCCAATCGCGGCCGCTGATGCAGTCTCCGCCTGGATGGCATCGGCGGCTCCTCGTGCCCTCTTGAGACGGTATGCTCGGGCATCTTATGTCTTTAGTTCCCGACTCATCGTCCTCTGACTCCACCCGAGTGTCACCTGCATCACAACGGATTCGCGTGATGGCGATTGATCTCGGTCTCGACGAGCCTGAATCCGCGTTATGCGCACGGAGCGCGCAATCGATAGGCATCTCCGAGCATTCGGTGCGCGGATTGCGCATCGCCCGGCGAGCGCTCGATGCGCGTCGACGTGGCCGTCGCCATGAGCTGCGATTCATCGTCCACGTCGATCTCGATCTCGATGAGGGGTTTCGGTCGGACGCCCTCGATCGCGCGCTCAAGAGCGGTCGGGCCCGGCGCGTCGATCCTCCGGCGCGCTTCGAACTCGACGTTTTCGACCGGAAATGGCTCTCGCGTCGCGTCGTCGTCGTTGGATCAGGGCCGGCCGGACTCTATTCCGCCTGGACGCTGGCCAGCCATGGCGTCGGCGTGGATCTCATCGATCGAGGTCCGTCTCTACGAGAGCGGGGTCTCGCGGTGGTTCGTTTTCAGCGCGGACGCGAACTCGATCCAGAGCGCAATCTGCTCTTCGGAGAGGGCGGGGCCGGCACGTATTCCGACGGCAAACTCTACACGCGAACACAGCACGCACTCGAAGCGCCGATCCTTCAGACCCTCGTCGATGCAGGCGCTGATCCCGAGATCGCTTTTGATTCCCGTGCTCATGTCGGGACAGACCGACTTCACCGGATCCTGCCAAGGCTGCGGTCGAAGCTCGAGTCGATGGGCGTGCGATTCCATTTCAATACGCGTCTCGAGGCGTTGGAAATCGAGGCCGACGCTCGCGTTCGTGCGGTGCGTACATCGGAGGGCGAGCTGCCGTGCGATGCGGTGGTGCTGGCATTGGGCCATAGCGCGCGAGACACCATTCGCGGCTTGGCGGCGCAGGGCCTCGCTGTCGAAGCCAAGCCCTTCCAGATCGGTCTGCGCATCGAACATCCACAATCGCTCGTAGATCTCGCCCGCTTCGGTGTTCACGCCGACCTCGCTCGTCTGGGCCACGCCTACTATTCGCTGGTCGCCAATGCGACCGCCGACATCCCGGCCGTACACAGTTTTTGCATGTGTCCCGGTGGGCAGATCGTGGCGGCAGTTGCACAGAGGGGATTGCTCTGTACCAACGGCATGAGCAATTCGAAGCATTCGTCGCCCTTCGCCAATTCTGGACTCGTCGTGACGCTCGGACCAAGAGAATTCGGTGACGGGGTCTTCGATGGCGTCGCGTTTCAGGAACGGATCGAGGCCCTCTTTTTCGAAGCGGGCGGTGGTGACTATTCATTGCCCGCGCAACGGGTTCCGGACTTTCTCGCGGGTCGCGACAGTGTCTCGCTCGGTCGGTGTAGCTACAAGCTGGGCGCGCGGTCCGCGCGAATCGACGAATTGCTTCCTCGTTCGATGACCGATGCACTGCGATCGGCGATTCATCGCTTCGATCGACAGATCCCCGGTTACGCGGGCGTTGCCGGCCTGCTCGTCGGCGTCGAGTCGCGTAGCTCGGGCCCCCTGCGGATGCCGCGCGATCCTGTGACGCGAATCGCTCAGGGCTTCGAGAACGTCTACCCCGTCGGAGAAGGTGCCGGTTATGCTGGCGGAATCATGAGCGCCGCGATCGATGGAGCTCGCTCAGCCCAGGCGTTGCTCACTGTCTATTGAGTGAGTCTATACCTTTACCTGTTAAGAAGTGGGGCTAGAGCGAGATCCGCGCCGTGCCAACGACGGGAGTCTCCCCGCGCTCGTTTTTGAGCATGAGATCGAGCTCGATCACCTTCGATTCGTCGTCGATATCCGTCACGACTCCACTCGCAGTGGGATTTGTGTCTACGATCAGCGGCGCGCGAAAGATCGTATCCACATTGAGGATGACGGCGTTGGGTGCCCAGCGATGAATCAGCGCAACCAGGATGCCCTGGCTCATGATCCCGGGCACGATGGCGCCGGGTAATCCGGCTTTGCGTGCCGCTGCGTGGTCGGTGAATCGCGGAGCCAGCATCAGCGCCGATTGGACGAAGAGTTTGACGTTGGCGAGCGAGACATCCGGCTGGATCTCAGGCAATTCCTCCCCGAATTCGACGTCCTGGAATGCTTTGTCAGCTTGCTCCGCCATCAGTCGAACTCCCTCTGGACGAGTCGCCAGTCGACTGTTGCGAGATGGGTGTCCTGCTGATTGTAGAAATTCATGCGATGGACGATGAAGAGCATTTTTCCGGAGCGTCCGGTTTTCTCGTAGATGTCGGCGATTTCGCTTCGGCCCTGGATCTTGTCGCCAGCACGGACAGCGGCGTGGATTTCGACGGATTTGCCGGCATCGAAGCAGCGGCGCATTTCAACTGGGAATTCTTTGGGCAATCCGCGGGTGCCGTGAATGCGCGTAGGGTAGTTGGGCACGGCCTGAAAATCGGGATGAGACGGATCTGTGAATTTGGGCTGGGTCTCGCCGCAGGCCTTCGCGAATCCGACCAGCGACTCAGCTTCGACCTCGAGGTCGATCTTGTCGAATACGTGTCCGGCGAATCGGGCTTTCAGTTCCTGTGCGTTCATGGATCACTCAAATCGCTTGGGGTTGGATGGCGTCGAAGCGGCCGCTCTCGAGCGCTGCGACGAGCTCGTCGATGTTTTCGAGCTTGTCTTCGAAGCGGGTCGCACAGCGACCAATATGACTCACGATATGGGAATCGGAACCCCCAATGCGATTCCACCCGTATCGCTCAGCGTATTGGAGCGCCTGTTCGTTCTCGCCCTCGCGACTTCCGCCATTTAGCGTCTCGACCGTGTGCACACCTTCGACGGGACCGAGAATCTCCCAGTGGGCACACATGCCCACCTTCGGGCGGCCCGGATGGCAGGGGACCGCAACCGCGCCGCATCGCTTCGATTCCTCGAGAACGGTCGCGAGGCGATTGTCGATTCGCGCGAAGTCGAGAGCGGCGCGAAGATCGTCGTTGACGCCGTAGACCAGAACGTGTCCGTACTCCGTCTCGACCTCGCTCGCCTTCAGGATCAACAACCCGAACTGATCTTCGAGCAAGCGATAGTCGGACACGTCATCGAATTGCCGATGTTCGGTGAGAACGAAGCCGTCGAGAGGCAACGATTTTCGCTGAATCCACTGACAGTAGTTCTCGACCTTGGCGCGGCCATCGTCCGAGGCGATCGAATGGGTGTGGAGATCGAGGATCACGCGGGTACGAACCTCGGCACGCCGAGTGTCTCTCCGTTCTGGGCGTCTTCTGTGGGTACGAAATCGACGCGCACCGACATGCCGATCGAGACGCTGTCGGGCTGACAACCGACGATGTTGGTGAGTAGCTGTGGACCTTCTTCGAGTTGCACGTACGCGACGACATAGGGAAGCGCATTTCGAAAATTGGGCATCTGATTCTGGTGCACGATGGAATAGGTGTAGACCTCGCCGCGACCGCTGGCGACAAAATGCTCGATGTCGTCCGAGAGGCAGCTCACGCATAGGCCGCGGGGGCGATGCTGTACGACCTGGCAAGCGCGGCAACGCTGGAGAACCAGTTCGCCTCGCCCCGCGCCTTCCCAATAGGCCCGACTCTCCCAATCGATCTGGGGGGCCGAGTACCCCGGATCCCGATTCTGCTTATCGTTTTGTTTGGCCATCGAGTTTCGACCTTCAGTCTTTCTTCAAAATCAGCGTCGCGCCGCTGTGCATCAGGCCGAGATAACCGCCGGTGCCATGGGCGAGCGCGATTTCGGCGCCCTCGACCTGGCGTTCGCCGAGACCGCCGCGGAGTTGCCGCACGGCTTCGATCACTAGAAAGATGCCGCGCATGCCCGAGTGATTCGAGGAGAGTCCTCCGCCGTCGGGATTGACGGGGAGCCGGCCGCCCAGGCCGATGCCCCCATTTTCCACAAAGGCGCCACCTTCGCCGAGTTTGCAGAATCCGAGGTTCTCGAGTGTTGCGAGGACCGTGATCGTGAAGGAATCGTAGATCGTGCAGAAGTCAATGTCGGAGGGCTTCATGCGAGCCATCGAAAAGGCATGTTCACCCGATTGCCGAGCGGCAATCGTCATGAGATCGGGCGCGCCGATCTCGCGGTGCGCGACGGCTTCACCGGTGCCCATAACGACAACGGGGGGCCTTCGAAGATCTTTCGCTCTTTCGAGGCTCGTGACAATGACCGCGCCGCCCCCGTCGCTGATGATGCAGCAATCGAGTAGATGGAGCGGGTCCGCGATGACGCGGCTTTCGAGAACATCTTCGCGTGTGATCGGTTGGCGCATCTTGGCGTGCGGGTTGAGACTCGCGTGATGGCGGGTCGAGACGGCGATGTCCGCGAGCTGTTCCGAAGTCGTGCCGTACTGATGCATATGGCGGCGCGCGACCATGGCGTACGACGAAACGAGCGTCATCCCGTAGGGCGAGACGAAGGCCGCACTCGGGTCGCGACCGCCGGAGCCGCCCGTGCCGATCGCCATCGCGTCGGAGGCGGCCGTACTGCCGTAAACGATCAAGGCCACGTCACATAGGCCCGCGTGAATGGCTGCCCCGGCATGAGCAACATGCGACACGAAAGAGGATCCGCCGATATTGGTGCCATCGAGGTATCGGGGCTTGATATTCAGGTATTCGGAGAGCTGAACCATGCCCATCGCGCCCATCGTCATCGTGGCACCGAAAAATCCATCGACGTCTTCGAGTCGAAGGCCCGCATCGGCCAAGGCTTCGCGAGTGCATTCGGCCATGATCTGAAACGAAGTCTTGTCCGGTGCCCAGCGGCTCTCGTATTCGTGAACGCCGGCGATCGCGATGCTTCCAGAGAAGCTGTTGCTCGAATTGCTCATACGGCCTCTGCGATCTGGCGGATCTCCGTTGCGAGCGCCGCGGGTTTTTCGAGCGGCAGGAAATGCGCGGCACCGTCGATCCCGACGATCGACGCCTGGGCGAGTGAACCAGCCAGATCGTCGGCCAGTTCCAGGCAGCGGTCGGATTCGGCACTGCCGCGGACGATCCAGGTCGGACAACTGACCGAGCCAGCATTTTCGAATGCGTCGGACCAGCTGCGGCTGGCCTCGAGGTCGACGAGCGTGGCACGTGGATCGGTCTGGATCCCTTCTATATAGGCTCGTTTCATCAGTTCGGGCCCAGCGTCCTTGGCGACACGACTCGGGTCGAAGGGGCGAGGCGCTTTGCCGCGAGTGACCCTCCTCATCGTATCGATCGCATCGTCCGGGATGCCGAGCGCAAGCCCGACGCCGCACAAGACCAACGCCGTGACGGAATCACTTCGTGTGCGCGCCCATTCGAGGGCCAAAAGCGCGCCCATCCCATGGCCGACGAGAATCGGCCTTTCGACGTGACACCATTCGGCGACCCAGCGGGCCATCTCCGTCATGGCTTCGATCGAAGGTAGTGCGTCGAGGCTGCCCGATCGCCCGTGTCCAGGAAGATCGAAAGCTAGCGCCCCTGATTCGGGACCTAGCGTGGCGAGCAGATCATCAAACACCGAACTTTGTAGCCCCGCGTCATGCAGGCAGAGAATGGCCGGTCCGTCCCCGAGCTTCGGTGAACCCTGGGGCAATGTCGTCTGGCCGTTATGCCGCACGAGCAAGGGAGTTCCGTTTCGACGAATGTATTTCTGCGGCATATCGGAACGGCTCCTACCCTTCGATCACCGCTTGATGAATGCCCGATGGATCGATCGGGGGGAGGTTGCTGCTGTGTTGCGGATCACAGTTCGATTCCACCCGGAGAGCGAGAATCGCGGAAATGGCGTTGATGTCAACGTTTGGACGTCACAGGAACCGAGCGATGCACTGCTAGAATGCGTCTCGCCAAGGCTGGGTGGAAGGGAGTCGTCGGTTGCGTCGTCGTGCCGAATCTGAAAATGAATCGCGACCGCAACGCGCTCGGGATCGCACTCGGGCGTTTTGCGGGATCCCGATTCTCGCTTCCGTCATGAGCGAGATCGCCTGTGTTGCCCTTGTGGCATTGCTTGCCTTGACTGCGCCGGGTTCCGCCAGTGCACAAATGCTCACGATCGCTGAGACAGAATACCTCGTTCGTGCCGAATATTTCGAGGGCATGCCGCCGGAGGAGGCGATGCGGATCGGTCCCGCGGGCGCGCAAAGACTCGTCGAAATGCTGGCCGACCCCGAAGAGAGCCGAAGCCACGGTCAAATTTTGCTGGCACTCGGCCTCTGTGGTTCGCCCGACGCGATGGCCGCCATTCTCGGTTGGATCGAAACGCCCCGAACCGGGGAGATCGATCGGGACACGTTCAAGGCCTGGCAAGCACTGCCATACGCGCTTGGCCACCTCGCCCGCCACGACCGACGAGCGCTGGGTCAGCTCGAGCGCCTCATGAACGCAGACGCGCCAGGCTGGACCTTCCGTCATCACCGCGGCGCGCGCCTGTTGCGTCTCGCGCGCCGCGCCGCTGCGAATTCGCTCGCGGAAACGGGACTCCCGGAGGCGCGCGGCGCGCTCGATCGCGCCGGGCGCGATGTCTCCGACGCTCGCTTCCAAGAACATTTGCAGAGTGTCCGAGCGCTGCACGCTGAACGCGCGCGCGAGCGCGCCGAATGAGCGTTGGACCAGGTCGGGAGAGTGCGCCGCTTTCGAGCGTCGTCATCTCGCTCGCCTTTGTTTGCACGTTCTTGCCGTCGATCGCCGCCAGTGCGCCCGCCGTCGATCTGCACGAGCTGAACTGGTACGTCCACGTTGACTTGATCGATGCCGGCGTCGGCGAGGATCTCGCCTATTGGCAAGGCGTCCTCGACACAGCGGTTGCGAGCGGCAACGGACTTCTCGAGGGTGGCCAGGGCCCCTTCGACCAACCCTGCTGTACGCGACTCGGGCGCTCGGTTTCCGTCACTACCTTTGGAGTGACGGGCGATGGGCTCGATGTGATCGACTCGCCCGAGGATCAGGCTGAGCTCGTAAACGAAGGCGGTCCGGGCTCGAACGCGTTTCTCGTCGACAGCATCACCTACTGCGGAGCCTCGGCCCCGGGCGCAATCGGATGCGGCATTCGGCTCCCCTGTACCGGCAACGGAAACGACGATCCGAATGCTTGGATGGCCGTGACGGTCGAATCACTTGACGCGAAAACACTTCCGGCGGTCATCGCGCACGAAAGAGGGCACAACGCTTGCCTGCCCCACATCGTGACCGCGGAATGTCAGCTCATGCAGGCAAGCGTGTTCACGCCCGGCATGGGCGGATGCTTGAGCGCGACCGAATGCGTTGCGTACCAGAACGGTCGAACGACGACGTCGAGCGGCCTCGAATGCGGATGTTTCGACAACGCTGGCGTGATCGTGGCGGATGGCAGCGTCTGTAGCGAGGTCGAAAACGGCATCTGTTCTGGCGGGCTGTGTGGCGAATTTGCCGGCGACGCCAGCGTCCATCTGATCGTTGCGGCCGCTCCGGGTACGTCCGCGGGCGGACCGCCGGATGATTCGCTGCGAATTTCGGCATTGAAGGGCGAATGGACGACATTGGCGCAGTTCGCACCGACCTCGGACGACGTGCGCGGCCTGGCCTACGCTTCGGACTCGTCAACGCTCTACGGTGTCGTTCCGACCGTCGTTGACGATTCGATTGTGACCATCGATCCGGTAAGCGGAACGATCATCTCCTTTGTGGGCTCGATCGCGAACGGTGCTGCGGAAATCGTTTCGCTGGCCTACGACCCGGGCCCGACGAGCGCGCCGGGCGATGATCGACTGCTCGTGCTCGAAGTCGCGAGCGGCTTCTTCGGCGAGGTCAAATCAATCGATCCGGCCCTGCCCTCGACGACGACCTCATTGGGCGCTCTGATGCAGAACGATCCCGAGCGGTTCACCGGACTGGCCTACGACACCAATCGGGACAAGCTCTTCGCGGCAAAGGCTGGGAGTACTCATCTGGATTCTGGCGGTCTCTACGAGGTCGACCTGTCGAGCTGCCCACCATCGCCCTGTAGTTCCAGCTTTGTGTCCGGAACGGCATTCCTTCGGGAGGATGTTAGTCTCGCATTCTCCCCTGTCACTGACATGCTCTATCTCGTCGCAACCGCCTTTAGTGGCGATCGGACTTTCTACGTTGTCTTTGATCCCGCGACTGGCTCGAATATCGAGACGTTGAGTCTGGATGTGTTCACGCCGGCGGGGATTGCGGCTCTTCCGGAGCCGGGATTTGAGTTGTCTGTTTGTATCGGGGTGATAGGTCTAATGCACGCCGCACGTCGCGGCGGTCGAACGATCAATTCGGGGCGGGCGCGCTAATAGGCACGTCCGCACCATTAATGGGGATGGAGAAAACGACATGATTTTGAAGAGAATGAGCTTGTTTGCGTGTGTATTGGGTCTGGGATTCGCGGTCGCAGCCTGTGGGAGAGACGACGACTCATCGAGCGGAGCGCTCGATCAGGTCGCCGGGAGCGTCCAAGTTGGCATGGCGGACGCTTCGAAGGCCGTCGAAGAAACGCTCGACGACGCCGGCGAGATGGTCGACGACGCGATCGATGGCGCCACGAAGACGGCCAAGAAAGCCGGCGACGCGGTCAACGAGATGGGTGAGAGCGTGGTGGTGGCCGCCAACGAGGCGGGTGATTCCGTCGCGAGCGCGGCCCACGAAACCACCGCCAAGGCCACCGATTCGGCGGGGAGCGCGGTGGACTCCGCGGCGGACAGCGTACACAAGGCGGAAGCCGACGCCACGAAGGAATGGAAGGACTGATCCGATTCGTTCGGGATCTCTCTCGAACGACGGACGAGCGAATGCATTGGGGGCCGACCGGCTAAGCGAAGGACTTGCTTCGCTAGTCGGCCCCCGTCGTTTCTAGACCGCGACTACCCGCTCCGGCGGTTAGTCGCGGTCAACTCGGTCGATCGATCCGCAGCGGGCGTCACCGGCCGAGCCAGTTGGGCTGGTGACTTCGGCGGCGGGGCGTCGGCTGTGTTTTGCGGTGCGACTTGATCGAGAAACTGCAGCGAGAAGAGGAGGACCAGGATCATCACCGCCAGCGCCGCACCTGCGGCGACATTCCAGACGACGTGCTCGATGACGAGCTCGAGGCGGGTCTTGGTTTCGATTCTTCGCTGCATGGTCTTTTCCTCCTCTAGAACTCGATTTTTGGCCCAAAACGACGAAAACCCCTCCGGCCGGTAGGGCGGGAGGGGTTCTCATCGAGAATTCGGATTGATTTGAGCTACGCGCTCGTCACCTTCCAATCGGTCTCTCGGTGTTTGGAGTCCCCCTCCGATTTAAAGCACGACGGCTTCCGCGTCTTGCCGCACGTCCAACGGATACCAGCCATCGAATGGCGCCCAACGAGCGCGTTCGTGCCGACGCCGACGTGGCCCGCCGAAAGCGGTACCCGGACGTGTCGCTGGATGTGTTGGGAATCGTGCATGGAAAGGAAATTCCTTGTTTCGTTGTCCGGTTGGTATCGGTGATGGGCGCGAAAGTCAAAGGGCTTTTTGAAGTGTCACCCGAAATTTTCGTGATTGTTTTCGATCGAGATCTCCGTGATCGAAATCTGACCGCCCATGCAAACGTCGACGTCATGTCCCTTTCGTCGAGGGCGAGCGTGGAAGTCGCTGATCCAATGCAGGCGGCCGTCGCGTTTTTCGTATTCGAAAGCATGCGGGCTCGGGTCCAGCGGGCAGAACACAAGTTCGTGTCCCGACGACTCGTCGGCCGGATGGGGCAGGTTCACGTTCCAGAACGCGCCCGGTCGGGGAGGGCGTTCGAAGAGCACTTCGAGGACCTGCCGGGCGCGGTCGGCGGTCACCGACCAGTCGGGTTCGCGGTGTTTCCCGACGTACTGGGAGATGGCGATCGCGGGGAATCCCAGGATCGCCGCTTCGCGGGCCGCGGCGGCCGTCCCCGAGATAAAGGTGTCCACGCCGAGATTGGCGCCATGATTGATTCCCGAGACCAGCCATAGGTCCGGCGCTTTGGCCGCCTCGCCGAGTTCTTCACGCGCAAAAGCGGCCCGGCTACCAAGGGCGACCCGGGCACAATCCGCGGGCGTACCGTCCAGCCCAAATCGACCAGGAGCGAGCTCGTCGAGCCCCATCGGCTCTCTGGTCGTGACAGCGTGCCCCACGCCGCTCTGAGGGCCGCTCGGCGCGACGATCAAACAATCCGACCACTCGATCAAAATGGCATGAAGGGTTGCGAGACCTTCGGCATGGACGCCATCATCGTTGGAGAGAACCATCTGCATCGTCGATCGACCCCAGGCTCGTGTGAGTATTTCAAGGCGGCGCGAGCCAGGTGCAATCCGCCTGCAAATCGAGCAAACAGCCTACGATGTGATGGGAAAACCCTTCTTCTACGCCCAGGGCGGACGATAGCTCTGTTGTTCGCGATGCGATCCTAGGATGTTGTTCGCGAATGTGGTCCGAAATGTGGTCCGAGGAGACGAGTGGTTCGGAGATGGCCCCCCTGAAGATTTCAACGGAACAGATGATCGCGCTGCACGGCTTCTGTGCGGAGGCCACGGCGGTGGGCGAGGCCGCGCTGGCCGAAATCAGTGGTTGTGAGACCGAGATCGAGGTCCAGGAGGTTCGCTGTACGCCGCTGGGCGAATTCGGCGAGCAGGGCTTGAGACTGTCCGAAGATCTTGTCGCCGGCGTGATCGGACGGCTCGAAGGGGCCATGCCGGGTTCGCTGAACATCGT
>JAQBEG010000686.1:0-5687 GCA_032123985.1 Deltaproteobacteria bacterium | reverse complement strand
GTTGAATGCAGCCGGGCAGGGCGCGGGCTTCGTCCGCTGAATAGAAGCGGCCGACATGATTCATTTGTGGTTGTGTCAGGAGTCCATCGAGCATGCTCACGAATTCTTCGAAGCGATCGGCGCGTTCGTGTGTAGACCACGCCGTCTGGCCCAGGGCAGTCGCGTCCCATCCATCACCCCCGGCGCCGATACCGGCTGTGAGGCGACCTTCGGCGATGTCGTCCAGGGTCATCAATTCCTTCGCGAAGGGAACCGGATGTCGAAAATTGGGGGACGCGACGAGCGTTCCAATGCGAATTCGCGAGGTGGCCAACGCGGCGGCGGTCAGCGTTGGAATCGCACCGAACCACGGTTCATCGCGGAACGTGCGCCAGGTGAGGTGGTCATAGGTCCAAGCGTGATCGAAGCCATACGTCTCGGCCGCGCGCCAACGATCGCGCGTGACCGCCCAGCGGTCTTCCGGGAGAATGACGATGCCGAATCGAAGCGGGATGCGCGGCATGGCTCGAGTCTATCGATGCCGGTCGCTGATGCCTACTCGGTCGGTATGTCCCAGCGGTAGACGCGCATCGGCGGCATGTTGAGCAGCTCGATCTGGACCGAGGCCGGTCCAAAGACTCGCTTCCCGAGCGTGTGGACGACGTCACGAAATTGATAGGCCACGAAGCGTCCGCCGGGCTTGAGGCTCTTGCGCGCCGATCGCAGAATCGACATGCCGAGTTGCTGTGGCATCGTCGAGAACGGAATGCCCGAGAGGATGACGTCCGGCGCGTCGAGGTCGTGCTTCGCGAGTGCTTCGGGAATCTCTGCTGCGCTGCCCTCGTGGACGATGAGGCGAGGGTCGTCGATCGTTTCTCGGAGCAGCTGGCAGAAGCCCGGGTTGATCTCGATTGCGAGTAGGCGGGCGTTGGGCGCCAAGGCATTGAGGAGCGCTTTCGTCGTGCCGCCCGTACCAGGGCCGAGTTCGATCACGAGATCCGCGCTCGCAATCTGCGCCGTTCGCGTGATGCGACGCTCCATCCAGCGCGAGCTGGGGATGATCGAGCCAACCTCCTTCGGGCGTTCGAGAAATCCGCGTAGGAATGCGATCGGATGGTCGGGCTGAGGGATCAGTGGGTTGGCTTCGGGCAACTCAGTCTCCTTGATATGCGGGACGAGTCTAGTCATATAGACCGTCGACTTGCCACAACTTCGTTCGCCAATCAAAGCAGAGTCGAAGAACGCTGCCGTCGCTCATCTGCACGTCGTAGTGGTCGACCGCGAAGTGGGTGGATTTAGACCACCAATGCCCAGTCGTTCGCCACGGGCCTGCCGAGCTGAGAACTTCTCCCTGGCTGACGGCGCTGCGTAGGAAGACCGGGCTGCCGCGTTCGATTCGCACCTCTGCTCGCAGCGGTGGTCTGAGCGCGCGCAACGTCAATCTCGGCTTTCGCTGGGACTGCCGACCGTGTCCATTCACCTCACTCGAAGTTTTAGAACGAGGTTTCTTTCCCGAGAATGGCCTCAGGGCAAATGCGTTGGGCCGATGATCATCGATCACCTCCGGAGAGCCGACCCGCTCGGCTCCGCAGATCGTACTGAGTTCGGCCAGGGTCTGATCGAGCTCACTGGGGCTCGGACCTCGTGGAAGGAAAAGGTCGAGCTGTTCCCGGCGCAGCGGTACGCCCTCGGAAATGAGCGTGACCCGCTCGATGGCTGCGGCGGGCGGCCTGGCTTCGAGCGCCAGGCGCAGGAGTCGAAGCAGTACGCGCTCGTCCTGGCAGGGCGAGGCCACTCCGATTCGCCGACTCTCCCTCGCCCCGGTCGCAAGCTGCAGGGACAGGCGTAGCTCTACGCAGCCCAGTGATCTGAGTGTTAGTCGTTCGGTCAAACGCGAGACCAATCCACGAAACACGAAGGACAAAGGTTCCAGGCTTTCGATCGGCGCCTCGAGATCGATGCCCTCCTCGAGCGAGCTCACTCGCGGCTCGGCCATCGGGGGCTCGCGTTCTTCTCCGCGTGCCCGTGCGACGAGCTCGAGCAACCCAGGGCCAAGCCGTGCAGCGAGATCGCGTCGGGGTAGGCGAAGCAAGTCGCGGATGCAATGAACGCCGAAGCGCGTGAGGGCCTGTGCGGTTCGGTCGTCAGGGTCGAGTAGGTCGATGGGCAGCGGTGAAAGGAATGCGAGCTCATCTTTGGGCGAGAGGATCTGGGTCGTTTCGATCGAAGAGGGAGCGGGGAGATCGGTGAAGTGGGCGGTATGGGTGATATGGGAGAGATGCCGAGCGATCAGTCGGGCGATGCTACGGGAAGAGGCGAGGGCGACGACCCCTCGGATTCCGGCGCGTTCGGCTCGGGCATGGAGTACGGAAGCGAAGGCGCTCTCGCTTCCATGCAGCGCGTCGATGCCACTGGCATCGACGTAGACCGCACCTTCCGAGAGGAAGAGGCCCGAGGCTCGCTCTGCTAATTCGGCACGGGGCGCGAGGGAGAGCGCGACGTCGAGCATCGCTTCGCGGGCGGCTCTTTCGAGTATGGGAGAGGCGACGCGGACTTCGAGTTCGGGGCAAAGGGCCCGGGCCGGAGGCAGGGTCTGGCCCGTTCGGACCCCTTGAACGAAGGCTTCGTGGGAAACGGCGAGGACCTCGGCGCGAAAACCATGGCCGCTCGTAATGACGAGAGGATGCCCTGCGAGTTCAGGGCTAGCTCGAAGTTCCGCATGAAGGGGTAGATCGGGGACGAGTAGGCACGCGATCCGCATGACCTAACGTGCCTCGGCGCGGTTGGGCGGTGCTGTATCCGGTTCGGGTCCCGTATCGATTGGTTCGGCATCGATCGAAAATGAAACCTCCTGGCCGGTTGGTCTGCTGCGATGGCGTCGCAGGACGGCCGTCGTTTCCAGGGCGTCGAGCAGGTTTGGTGGGCCGATGAAACGCGTACGGAGGGGCTTCATCTCGAGCACGAGTTCGGCCCGGGAGCCCGTCGCTGATTCATTCGAAAGTGCGACGAGGGCCGTACGCGTACTCGCAGCAAGGCGCGCCAGTCGCAGCCAGCTCACGTCCCGGATCCTCACGTCCCTTCTTCTCGCCTGGGGCTTTCGTTTGTCGGTTCTTGGAAGAGCTTTTGAAAGGGCCTCTGAGCGGGCCTCTGAGAGGGCAAGGTCGAGGATGATCAACTCGAACCCCTCCGTCTGAAGCAGCTGTTCACAACTCCGCAGCGCCTCGTCCTCGGAGCGGGCGCGCACCCAGAGAAGGCGCTCGAGATCGTTGCCCGCGGCCACAGCAGAGGCAGGATCGAAGGCGTCCGCCAGATCGATCCAGGCAGCGAGCACTCCACGCTCGAGGGTTTCGGCCAGCAAGGCGAGCGCGAGAGAGGTTCGACCCGAGGAAGGTGCGCCGCAAATTTCGCTGAGCCGGTTGCTGGGAAAGCCGCCTCCCAGGCGTTCGTCGAGATTGGGGAGGCCCGTTGGACAAAGGCGAAAGGACTCCGCTGCCTCCTGGGAGAGGAAGGGACCACGATGGACCTGGGAGCCGAGGTCGACGAGCAGGGCCTCGAGAGCGCTGCTCCGTGTCGAAGATGCTGAGGGCAGGCCAGGCCTTCGAATTCGGCGAGCGGCGCCCACGAGACCGCTTGCTCGTCCGACCGAGGAGTCGGGGGGCGCGGGGGGCATCGCGCTACTTTCGTCTTTTATTCGCCCGTGTCAAGAGTTGGCAGAGAGATTGATGGGCCAGCCTTCGAAGCTGGGGGAGTTGCCACGAGGAGGAGGCCGTGATTCAGGGCATACTCATGTCCCCAATCCGACGTCCCACCCCAGAGCCAAGGAACGAGACTCCTGTTGCAACTCGTCATTCGCCCAACAACCCATGCACTCGGAGCCGAGATCCTCGACGTCGACATCAATGATCTTTCGGATTCCGATTTCGACCAGATCCGAAAAGCTTTCGTTGACCACGCTGTGATCTTCTTGCGCAACCAGAAGCTGACGCCCGATCAGCACGTCGCGTTCGCCGAACGTTGGGGCTCGATCAACGTGAATCGTTTTTTTGGCAACGTCGAGGGCTACCCACAAATCGCGGAAGTCAGAAAAGAACCGGGACAGACAGCCAACATCGGAGGCAGTTGGCACACCGATCACTCCTACGACGAAATTCCGGCGATGGGTTCGATCCTGCTCGCGCGTGAAGTCCCCCCGACCGGCGGCGACACGCTCTTCGCCAGCATGTATGCGGCGTACGATGCGCTTTCGGATGGGTTCAAGCAGACGCTCCAGGGACTCAATGCCGTGCACTCGAGCCGCCATGTGTTTGGCAACGCGATGCCCGCGAACAAAGGCTTCGAGGGACGCATCGGCAATGCCGAAGCCGCCACGCAGGACGCCGTCCACCCGATGGTGATCGAACATCCCGAAAGCGGACGTAAAGCGCTGTATGTCAACCCGGGCTTTACGATCGGGATCGAGGGCTGGAAACACGAAGAGTCACGTCCGCTGCTTAATCTTTTGTATCGCCACGCCGTGCGCCCCGAGTTCACCTATCGCTTCAAATGGCAGGCTGGTTCGATCGCCTTCTGGGACAACCGTGCAACCTGGCATTACGCACTCAACGACTACCACGGCGAGATGCGTTTGATGCATCGAATTACGCTCGACGGAAGCGCGCTCGGTTGCGCACAGGCTGCATGATCCACGCGACCCGCAAGGCCACCACATCTCCGCGGTGATTCTATCTGGATATAAAAAGGGGGGACGTGGTTTGAGCGTGGATGTACGACTTGCGGAACAGGCAGATCTCGGAGCCCTCGCGATTCTCTTCGATGCCTATCGGGTGTTTTACAAACAGGAGAGCGACCTCCCGGCAGCCGATAGTTTCCTGCGCGATCGGTTTCGACTGCGTGACTCAACGATATTCATGGCCACCCAAGGCGACTCGGTGCCGTTGGGGTTCGTGCAGCTCTATCCGTCGTTCTCGTCGGTTTCGATGCGACGCATCTTCATCCTGAACGACCTGTTCGTGGCTCCGGTTGCCAGGCGAATGGGCGTCGCCGACGCTCTGATCCATGAGTCGCACGCCTTCGCGTCGAAACAAGGAGCGGCGCGATTGTCCCTTTCGACGGCCATCGACAACGTGAGCGCCCAGGCCCTGTATGAGGGGACCGGGTTCAAGCGTGACGAATCGTTCTATCAATACCACCGAGAAATTTAGTAGGTGGCCCAACCCGACACCCTGTAGAGCTGAAATAGCGTGTAGGAAATCGGGTTTGCCCCGTCGCGGAAGGGGGAAATCTCGATACCCGCCCGCATCGGACGCTGATACGTTCACGCGAACCCTTGTGACGGACCCCGCGGTCTACGATCCGATCCGTCAGACGACGACCCATCATGCTCGAAATGTTCGGAGATCTCGGCGACTTTCTGGGCGGCATCGGTGTGTTGGTGTCTCTCGTCTACCTCGCCATCCAGGTCCGACACAATACCGTCGCGACGAGAGCGGACAGTTATCAGGCCGTTGTCGGCGACGTGTCGGACTGGAGTAGCGAGATGAGCCTCAATCCCGAGATCTGTCGGATCCTGATCGCGGGTTCTGCGGATTTCGACGCTCTCGAACCCGTCGAGAGATTGCAGTTCAACCTCGCGATGTCAGCCTTCTCTCGCAACATGGAGAACGTGCATTCGAAGTTTCTGGCTGGCGTGATCGACGAAAGCGTCTGGG
>JAQBEG010000685.1:0-3852 GCA_032123985.1 Deltaproteobacteria bacterium | reverse complement strand
CATTATGGATCGAACAGAGGACGGCGGAGAGGACTTCGTTGGCGGCAAAAAGGTGATGGAGGTACGCGCGGCTGAATCCGCCCGTGCAGGTGTAGCAGTAGCATGAGGCGTCGACAGGGAACGCATCACGTCGAAAGCGGCGGTTCGTCAGGCGGATTCGGCCACGCGACGTAAACACGGTGGCCGAACGGGCGTAGCGAGTCGGGATCACACAATCGAACATGTCGATTCCGAACCCGATGCACTCGATCAGATCTTCTGGGGGGCCGACGCCCATCAGGTAGCGGGGCTTGTCCTCGGGTAACAGCGGTGCCGCATGGTCGGTCACCTGGCAGAGCAGTTCGTGCCCTTCGCCGACCGAAACGCCCCCGATAGCGTAGCCGGGACAGTCCATCGCGATGAGTGAAATCGCGCACGCTTCGCGCAGGTCGGGATACGTCGAACCCTGAACGATTCCAAAGAGCGCCTGATCGTCGGACCGCGCGTGCGCTTTCATGCAGCGCTCCATCCACTGGAGTGTGCGGCGGACGCCCTGGCCCGCGAGTTCGCGGGTGGCCGGATAGGGCGTGCATTCATCGAAGGCCATGATGATGTCGGCGCCGAGTCGATTCTGGATTTCGATCGATCGCTCGGGCGTCAGATCCATGGTCTCGCCCGTTACTTCGTTCTGGAAGCGGGCACAGCGATCCGTGATCTGGACGCCGGGCAGCGAAAAGACCTGAAAGCCACCGGAGTCCGTGAGGATGGGGCCGGGCCACTGCATGAAGGTATGCAACCCACCGAGCTTCTCCACGAGCGCTTCGCCCGGGCGCAGTGCCAGGTGATAGGTGTTGGCGAGCACGACCTCCGCACCGGTTTCCGCGACCTGCGCCGGCGTCAGCGCCTTGAGCGCGCCGTGGGTTCCGACCGGCATGAATGCGGGCGTCTGGATCGCACCGTGCGGCGTCTCGATCCGGCCGGCCCGTGCACGATCGCTCGTCTTCTCGAGTTCGAATCGGAAGCCGCCGCGGGCCGCTGCGGGCGAACCCGTTTCTCCGCCATCCTGTTTGCTCGACGATTCATCCATGGACTGCAGCGTAGCGATCGCGACTCGCGCCGCCGCGTCTGGCCGCCCGGGGTTTCGTAGGATTCAGCGGGGCGGGTGCGATCACGTAGGGTAGGATCCGCCTCGATGCCGGAACCTACGAACTTCGCGGATCGCCTGATCGAGCGCACGCGCGCCCTCGGCCATCCCCTCTGCGTCGGCCTCGATCCCCACCTCGCCCTGATCCCACCGCTTTTCCGGCGAGGATCGATGGCGCCCGACGACGACCAGACGTCGCTGGCGGTTGAAGAATTCCTTGTCGCAGTGATCGCTCGGATCGCGGGTCGAGTCGCGATCATCAAGCCTCAGATCGCCTTCTTTGAACAGCTCGGGTGGCGAGGAATGCGTGTCCTCGACGGGCTTTGTCGGCGTGCGCGGGAAGCAGACCTGATGGTTCTGCTCGATGCCAAACGCGGCGATATCGGTTCGACGGCAGAGGGATACGCGGCTGCGTATCTCGCATCGGATGCCGCGATGCCAGTCGATGCGATGACGCTGAACCCCTATCTCGGATTCGACACGCTCACGCCCTTCTCGCGAGTGGCCAACGAGGCCGGTCGCGGAATCTTCGTGCTGGTCAAGACGAGTAATCCGGGTAGTGGCGATCTCCAGGACCGCGATGTCGAAGGACAACCCCTCTTTGGACGCGTTGCGGATGGCCTCGCTCAAATGGAACGAGAACTCATCGGCCCAAAGACCGGTTGGTCGTCACTCGGCGTCGTGTGTGGCGCGACATGGCCCGACCAGGCAAATCGAGTCCGCACGGCCCTCCCGAAAGCGCTCTTCCTCGTTCCAGGTTACGGAGCCCAGGGTGGCAGCGCTGGCGCCGCGCTTCAGTCCTTCGTTCAAGGTCCAAACGGCCTCGAAGGAGGCATCGTCAATTCCTCACGAGCGATCCTCTTTCCAGAGATCACTAAAACGGCCGTGGATGCTCACGTCTGGGAAGCTGCTCTCGACGCCGCCCTCGACGAGGCGATCGACGAACTAGGCACCGCGATCCAAATCTGATCCCCGAACCCCAGTTATTCCGCTTGCAGCCCGATTCTGCGTCACTCCTGCTCATGAAATCATCGACAGGGTTCTGCAAGATAAGGACGACACACTGAGCAGGCAAAAGGCAGAATGATCTTGAACTCCGAGCACCGAGAATCCCTATACGAGAAATACGCATCGTCGTTCAAGGACAATTCCGGCAGATTCGATTCGGCGAATGCCGATAGTTGGGAGCCGTGTCTTCAGTACTACCTGAGGAACTGGCTGCCCAAGGACCTCGATGCACATATCATCGATCTCGGCTGTGGCGATGGTCGGCTGCTCTATCTCCTCGCAAAAGCAGGTTATCGAAATGTCGAAGGAGTCGATCTCAGTGACTCACAGGTCGAAATCGCACGACAGATCAGTGACCGTGTTTCGAACACAGATGCTCTTGAATATCTAACGAACTCCCCCCAACAATTCGATTTGATCCTGGGTTTCGATGTCATCGAACACCTGACCAAGGCGGAACTCTTGCGATTTCTGGAGCTGTGCAGAGTTCGTTTGAAGCCTGGCGGCCGTGTGATATTTCAGACTCCGAACGCGTCCAGTCCGTTCTTCGGAGAGATTCGTTACGGAGACCTGACTCATGAAATCGGATTGACTCCCAATTTGCTTGCTCAGTTAGTCGCCCGCGAAGGTTTTGTCGATATTGAATGTCGCGAAACCGGCCCAGTGCCCAAGGGCTACAGCTACAAATCCACGATCCGATTTTGTCTATGGCAGATTGTCCGCTTATTCTATGGATTGTTGAATTTGATCGAGACGGGTAGTCGCTCGGACAAGATCTTGACCAGGGTCTTTCTGTTGTCGGCTCGAACAGGGTCTCAGAACGCAAACACGCCCACCGGCGTCCAATGACCAGACTCGGCGTTTTCTCCACACATCCGATCCAGTACCAGGTTCCTCTGTGGCGAAAGATGAACTCAAACCGGTAACTGGATGTCCGCGTACTCCATTTCAGAGATCAAGCTGTTAGTCAGGACATTGATCCAGGCTTCGGCCATGTCGTGAGCTGGGACTTGTCACAGCGAGAAGGCTACGGATACTGAATTTCTGTCGAAGGCGTCGATCGAGACGGCCGAAGGCTTTCGAATTGACGACTTCGATGACCTCATGGCCAAGCACGAATTCGATGCGATTCTTCTTCATGGCTATACGCATCGATTTCCCAGGCAGATCATTCGCGGCAAGAAGAGACACAATTACAAAGTGATCCTTCGTGCGGAATTCGCTGAAATGCCTCGAAGAGCGTTCAACTGGAAGAGCATTCCTCGAAAAATCTACCTCGGTCGTATTCACGACTCTTGCCGGACTTCCGTATTGCCGCAGGCTGCGATAATGGCCGAGGAACATGGCCCCGATCTGCTCAGGTACCTCGACGCGGAGCGCATGGCCTTCTCGCGCCGCACGAAGCTGATCATCAATCGCAGGGTGTTCAAAAGAAGTGGATAGTCCAGGAGCGCACGCCACAATGGTGCGAGTCCGCCCGCGAGATCCGCCATCAACGCGGCCAACGTTGGACTCGACGCCCACACGCCACATTCCCTAGGTTCGAGTGCGGTGTGAGCTACGGCGAAATCAAGCGCAGGTGAAGGCGAGCCATTCGCCGTGGTTCGCGCAGCGCTCGAACCAACGCTCGTCCGTCATCCTGAGATCAATGAAAAATGAAAAGCGATCGCTATCGGTAGAACTTCCGCTCGCCGCCCGAGCGCCTGTTCCGCACACGACGG
>JAQBEG010000684.1:0-5491 GCA_032123985.1 Deltaproteobacteria bacterium | reverse complement strand
CACCCCGTATCGAGAAAGGATCTTGCCATGGCCAATTTCTCAGAAGTTCCCTGGATTGCGGAACACATCGCGCTGTACAAAACGGACCCCGAGAAGGCTCATATGTGGGATTCGAAGTCCGCCGGAAGTTCGGGACTACTGCCCACCTTGCTACTCACCACGATCGGACGAAAATCCGGCGAGCCGCGTTCAATCCCCTTGATCTACGGAACCATCGGGGATAGCTACATCATCATCGCGTCGAAGGGAGGCATGCCGAATCATCCCATCTGGTATCTGAACCTCGAGGCCAAGCCCGAGTGTGATCTGATGGTCGGCGCAAAGGCGGTCACGGCGCGCGCGCGAGTTGCGACTAGCGAAGAACGCGAACGGATCTGGCTTCAGATGGCCGAAATCTATCCGCCCTATCTTGACTACCAGAAGGCGACAGAGCGCGAGATCCCGGTGGTCGTGCTCGATCCGATCTAGATTTCAGGCCCTGATTCGCCTAATCGGGTTGGAGCCATCCCAGGTACGTGCCTTCTCGGCAATCATCTTGAATGTCTCGCCCTTCGGGCCGCTGATCTCCGAAAGTTCGATCACCGTACCGGGGTGTGCCTCGGTGTCGAAATAGACCATGCGGCCAGTCGGCCCGCCAACCTCACCCGCCTGTCCGACGGTGTAGCCAAGCTTCTGGATTCGCTCGAAGTCCTCGTCGAAGTCCTCTGTCCAGTACGCGACGTGCTGCAGGCCTTCATGCCCTGCGGCCAAGAAGTCTCGGTACATCGAGGGCGCATCATTTCGTTGTTGAATTAGTTCGATCTGTAGCGGACCAGAATTGGCGAGCGCAATACTGACGTCGATATCCGATGGCTCGCCATAGTATTCAAACTTTTCGATCGGAGCCTTCTCGAGATAGAAAAAGGGTCCGACACCGAGTCTCTCGATCCAATGCTTCATCGCCGCATCGATGTCACGCACGACGTAGCCATTCTGACGAATATCGCCGAAGAGTCGACTCATTTCATTCCTCCGCTGACCCGCCAGCAGATGGCGATTCACGTCTTCGTAGCCAGAAATAGAAGGGGACGCCGAGAAGCGCTGTCCCGAGGCCCATCGCCGCTTGCATCGGTTCGCGTACAACGATAAATCCCGCGGCCCAGAAAGTCGCGACGACGAAGACAAGCGGTACGACCGGATAGCCAGGAACGGGCACTCGCTCGGGGCCCTCACGGATTCGCAAGAAGATGAGCGCCAGAACGGTGACCGCCGCCGAAATACCGAGCGTAAAGCCGATATAGCTGAACAACGCCGCGAGGCCACTCAGCCAAACGACGACGATCGCCGCCACCGATTGCAGCACGATTGCGGCAGTCGGCGTTCTATTGTCTGCACGCAGAAAGCGCGGAAACAGCCCATCCTCTGCCATCTTGGCGTAAACGCGCGGACCCGCCATCACCATCGACCAGATCGACGTAAACAGTGCGAGACCCACCATCAGCGAGACGGCCTGTTTAAGGCGCTCGCCGCCTAGCGCGTTTGCCGCGATTGCTCCCACCTCAACTTTTCCCGCCAACTCCTCGATCGGCACCGAGTAGAGGAAGACCATGTTGAGCCCGAGATAGAGGGCCATTACGGTCGTCGTGCCGAGCAGCAATGATCTGCGCAGGCTTCGCTCGGGATCTCGCACTTCTCCCGCAATATAGACCGCCGCGTTCCAACCGGAGTAGGAAAAGGAGATCCACACCAGCGTCACCGCAAAGGCACCCCAGACAAATTCCGCTGATTCGCCAGGCTCGGGCACCCGTTGCGGAAGCGACGACATCCCGAAGGCAACAAAACCCAAGATCAGGATCAGCTTCAGTGCGACCGCGGTGTTCTGCAGCAAAACGCCTTCGCGAAAGCGCAATCCGTGAATCAACCCCGCCGTCCCAATCGCGACAGTGCCGATCCATTCCGGCCGAATATCGAGATCGATCGAGTAGCCAACGTAAGCCTGAAGTCCGAGCGCCGAGGCCGCGATCGGCGCCGTAAAGCCCGCCAACAGCGAGACCCAGCCAGCAAGAAAACCCGCCAACGGATGGACCATGCGAGAGAGGAAAAGGTATTCGCCACCCGACTCAGGGAAGCGACGGCCCAGCGATCCATAGGAAAGAGCACCGCAGACGGCGACGAGCCCCCCGACCAGCCAGGCCAGCATGACGTATTCACGGGAGCCGAGATCTGCGAGCGCGAAGCCCGACGTCGTGAATACTCCGGCGCCGATCATATTCGCTACGACCAATGCACTCGCGCTCGGGATACCGAGCCTACGGACCGCGTCTTCTTTCGCCACTCAATCCTCACCGAGCGAGCCCGCAGGCTGAAACCAAAGTGTCTGGAGTGTTCTTGTCGAACCGGACGCTACATCGACGCCGTGATCACTGAATCAACGATCCCACGATTGTCGTCTGATTTCTTCAGTCGCCAGATGAATGCATCGACGATGAAATGGTGGATGTTAATCGCCGCGACGACGAGCATCACGCTTTCAACCGGCCTGAATCCGGCGAAGATGTAGACCTGCGGAAATAGATCGAACAAGCCGTAGCCCAGCAGAAGGCTCGCTCCATAGAACCAAACCACGTGGTAGGCCGTGCCGTGTCGATTGCCGGGTTGATTCTTCTGATCCTTGACGTGAAAGATGATCACGATGGCCAGGTATTGCACACCATGAAAAATCGTCGCCCACACGAACGCCTGCATCTGAGGAAAGACGAACCACCAGAAACCGTTCGTAACCAACATGAGAACGCTGAGGATCGGCATTGGCCGGCTCTCGGTTCGCCAGATACGCCAGAAAAGAAGAGGTACGGCCGCGAACGCCATGCCGGGCATGAAAACGAGAACCTGCTTCAGAATTGCATTAACGCTCGGATTGTCTAGCCAGCCGCCCACGTCGATCCAGTGCAGTCCTGTCGCGGGAGCGAGCAAAAAGGTGAATATGAATGGAAGCATACTCGCCCACCACAAAAGCCGTTTATTTGTGGGGCCCAGGAGGCAGCCGGAGCGATATGAATACATCACGGCAAGGCCATAGGCCTGCGCAGCATAGTGATATGGGGACCACGTCAGGTAGAGCGCACGCAGTTGCGGTCCCAAAGTACCCGCACGAAACATGCACGCTGTCAGCAGCCCAAGCATCACCAGCGGCAGCGCCATCGTCACGAGCGGTAACGATTGCCGGGTGCCTGGTTTCGTGTACAACCTGACCGTCGATGCCGCGAAATGAGCGCTGTTGCTCAGAAGAATGAAATAGGCGAAGTCCTCAGCGCCAAGAGGTTCGAACCCCATCGGGTTCAGCACGACGACCACGAGAGCAACCAGACTAAGAACTCCTCCTATGAGTAAATAGTCAAATGCCGGGTTGACAAAAGTTCGACCGACGAGCTCGACGGATAAAGGCTGTTGACCGAGATGTTTCGACATGATGACGGCCGTATGAGGCGGCCAGATTCGACAGCCTTGCTGGTAGAAGATGAAAACGCGACGCCCCGCACTCACGTACCCCACACGTGTTTGGTACAACGGGTGCAGATACCAATATGTGGGGTTTTAGCAAGGATGCAGGTACCACGCTATTGGCACGTCACGAGCAACTAGCCGGTTTGTGGCCGCTGACTGCCTGTAACGGACGACATTCGACCTATGCCTTCGATCGAAGTGAGTTGCGCTCGCTAACTGTATTCGAGAGTCTCACGGACGGGTTCCAGTGCATCAGCAGTCGGAAGAAGCGACGGGAGAAGTGTCGATGCTCGGCGTAGATGCACGCGTGACAACTGGTGGTCGAGTCTGGTTGAGCATCCTGCTCCTCTTATCCGTTTTGATCTTTTGGAAAGTTCGAATTCTCGACCTGGGAACGAATCCCGCCATTGAGCTCGGGCCGATCGATCTCTATGTCGAACACATGCCGATGGCCGAGTACGCCTACGACGAGCTCGCAGGCGGAAACCTGCCTTTGTGGAACCCGTATCAGTTGTGTGGCCAGCCATTCATCGCCGTACCGCATGTAGCGGCCTTCTATCCCCTTCACATCTTCTCGTTCGTCTTCGATGCCGTCACGTCGGTGGAAATCTCGTTCTTGTTGCATATGTTTCTCGGCGGGCTGGGAATGTGGCTGCTCTCCTGTCGCCTTGGTCTGTCAAGGATCGGCGCGACCGGTGCCGCAGTCACTTTCATGTGGTCGGGTTGGATCGTCTTCATGAATGTCGTTCCCGGGATTTTCGCGAGTATGAACTGGTTGCCGATCACGATTCTACTGCTCGATCGAGCGGTCAATCGGGCCCAATTTGGCATCGTTTTGCTGATTGCGTCGGTAGCCTCACAAATCCTGCTCGGGGCAACTGAAGTGCTGCTCCACACGATGTACGTCGGGGCGGCGTTCACGGCGTGTCGGCTGTCGCAGATGGCCTGGCGAGGGTCCCCTGCCGGCGCAGCGAAACGGGGCGGCGCAATTCTTGCCGCCATCGCAGCAGCTTTGCTGATTGCCGCACCCCAACTTCTTCCATCGATCGAGTTTGGGGCTGAAAGCGGTCGAGGAAGTGGAACAATGAGCTTCCAAGCAGCTGTGCTCGGCGCGATCAAACCCCATCTCTTCATACGCGACGCATTGGGTGCAACGGGGCTCGTCACGGTGGGCTTCCTGCCCTTTCTCGCGCTCCCGCTTGGATTCGGAGTACGGCAGCACCGCTTCATCTGGCTCTTCGCACTCGGCGCGGTATTGGTCGCAGCGCTGCTCGTGTTCGGAGGTCCGGTCTATCAAGCATATTACTCACTGCCGGTCGTAGGTGGCCTGTTTCGACGACCTAGCAAGTTTCTCGATATTTACGCTTTCGGACAGGCGCTCATGGCGGGCATCGCACTCGCGCAGTTGCAGTTGATGGCGTCTTCGCCACGGACTGACCTGTGGCGTAACGCGAGGTGGCTTACGTGTCTTGGCCTGGTCGCGGCTGCCTTCGTCTGGACGGCGATCACCCTCGCCTCTCCGGTTTGGTTCTGGCTCGGGTGTCTCTGCCTACTGCTGACCTTCGGCGTACTGCGGGTGCCACGCTGGCGGGTGGGCATCTTGGTTGGTCTGGTCGCGTTGCAAGCTTCCAGCTTGTTCTTCGAGGTTGGCGGTACACATGTTCGCCCGATCGCACGCCCGGAAATTTTCCATACCCACGACTCGGTACTCGATTCACTACGACAGCGGGCCGGTCATGAACGTGTTCACCTGTCGACATATTTCCTTGCCGTGCCAGGACTGACTCCGAAACAGGGAATACTTCATAGACTCAGGGTCTCTGCGGACTACGAGCCTCTGGTGTCCTATCGGTACCAGCGGTTCTTTGACAAAGTCAGTCCTGATAATCAAGCGCAGAGAGTAAATCGATTCGCAGGCATGTATTTTCTATCGCCCAGTTCCAATTGGAAGCTGATGGATCTAACAGCGAGTCGCTATTACGCGATGGCGAGTCAGGAGCCGGCAACT
>JAQBEG010000683.1:0-2683 GCA_032123985.1 Deltaproteobacteria bacterium | reverse complement strand
CCCAGACGGAGTGCTCGAAGATCTTCTTCCCGAAGGCCGTCCGAGAAGTCAAGCGGTCACACATCTTCGAAAGCGTGCGTTCCGCGACGCCTATCACGCGCATGCAGTGGTGGATGCGCCCGGGGCCGAGTCGACCCTGTGCGATCTCGAAGCCGCGGCCTTCGCCCAACAGAATGGCCGATGCGGGGACACGTACGTCGGTGAATGTGACTTCGCCATGGCCGTGCGGCGCATCGTCCCAGCCGAAGACTGGGAGGAAGCGAACGATCTCGACACCGGGCGCACGGCGAGGCACGAGGATCATGCTCTGTTGTGCGTGACTCGGCCCGTCGGGATCGGTCTTTCCCATCACGATCAGGATTTCGCAGCGCTCGTCGAGAATGCCAGACGTCCACCACTTGCGGCCGTTGATGACGTACTCGTCGCCGTCGCGCTTGATCTCGGTGCAGATATTGGTCGCATCGGAAGACGCAACAGCTGGTTCAGTCATCGCGAAAGCCGAACGAATCTTTCCATCGAGGAGCGGCTGGAGCCACTGCTTCTTCTGCTCCGGATTGCCATAGCGCTCGATGGTTTCCATGTTTCCGGTATCGGGTGCGGCGCAATTGAAGACTTCGGACGCGAAGCCGACACGTCCCATCTCCTCACAAAGCGGCGCGTAGTCGAGGTTCGAGAATCCGGCTCCCGCTTCACTGGCGGGTAGGAAGAGATTCCAGAGCCCGGCCTCTCGCGCCTTGGCTTTGAGTTCTTCCATCACGGGCGGCGTCTGCCAGCGCGAGGGCAGCGCCGCGTGCTGCTCGTAGTAGGCGGTCTCATTCGGATAGATATGCTCTTCCATGAACTCGCGTAGCTGGCTCAGGGCGTTGTTGCATTTGTCGCTGTAGTCGAAATCCACGGCCGTCTCCTTGTGTCGTTTCGCATTGCTCTCGGGTGATTGCGGATTCCAATACTACGACGTCCGGCAGCTTGTCTCCATCACGGAATCCGTTGTTTTTGAGGCCACGGGCACCGGCCTGCCCGGCTGGCTAAGCTCCGGCGCCATGGATATACGACTCGCTGGCAAGGTTGCCTTGGTGACGGGCGGATCGCGTGGGATCGGTAAATCGATCGCACAAACCTTCGTTGCAGCCGGCGCGAAAGTAATGATCACCTCTCGCAAAGCGGAGGCCTGTGAGGCCGCAGCGAAGGAAATCGGGGAGGGCGCATATTTCGAAGCCGGACACATTGGCAGCAACGACGACACAGAGCGCGTCATCGAGGCAACGCTGACGCGGCTCGGCCGGATCGATGTCCTGGTCAACAACGCTGCCACGAACCCTTACGCCGGCCCGATCATCGAGATCGATCGCGCCCGCTGGGACAAGACCTTTTCGACCAATCTAACCGCGCCGCTTTTCTGGACACAACGCGTCTGGGAGCGTTGGATGAAGGAGAACGGAGGGTCGGTGATCAACATCGCGAGCGTTGGGGGATACGGGACGAGTCCGATTCTCGGAGTCTACGACATCACGAAGGCGGCCATGATTCATATGACGAAGCAGCTGGCCGCGGAATTGGGTCCCAAGGTACGAGTCAACGCGCTGGCGCCGGGCCTCGTGAAGACGGATTTTGCGAAAGCGCTCTGGGAAGATGGCAAGGGCGACCAGGTTGCCAAAGCCTACCCACTCGAGCGACTCGGAGAGGTCGAGGACGTCGCCGGCGCCGCGTTGTTCCTGGCCGCAGAAACCAGTCGCTGGATCACCGGCCAGACCTGGGTGCTCGATGGCGGCGGACTCATCGCGTTCAAGCGGATTTCGTAGGCCGACCGCAAAGCGTCGCATCGAAAGAGGACACTATGACGGAAGCATCAATCGCGCAGAGCCTGGGACCACTCGCAGCCCTGGCTGGCACATGGGAAGGCGACAAGGGGCTCGATGACGCCCCCTCTGAATCGAGGGGACACATGGAGACAGCCTATCGCGAACGTATCGTCTTCGAGCCCATGGGACTCGTCGACAACCACGAGCAGCAGCTTCAAGCGCTGCGCTATTCGACGATGGCGTATCCTATTGGCGAGTCCGATGCTTTTCACGAGGAACTCGGCTATTGGCTTTGGGACGCTGCTGAAGGGCAGGTAATGCGCTGCTTCATCGTTCCGCGGGGCGTCACGATCCTGGCAGGAGGCGACGCGGACCCGAACGATCAAAGCTTCTCGATGTCGGCCACGGTTGGCTCGGAAATCTACGGTATCTCGTCTAATCGCTTTCTCGACCGTGAATTCAAGACGGTTCGATATGAACTGAGCGTGACGATCGAGGACCCAGACACGTTTCGCTACGATGAAGTGACGCATCTGCTGCTGAAGGATCGCTCGGACGTCTTCGTACATCGCGATGCCAATACGCTACGCAGGGTCGCTTGATTCGACCTGCACAACTCAAAACATTCTAGACCCGACTACTAAAGTTCCATTTCGAAGACCGGATCCGCGACATCGGGCTCGACGACTCGAATGATGACGACGTCGCGCCCTTCGTTCTCTCCGAAGTCGACGACGATGAATCCAGGCGCGGCGTGCGCGAAGAACGCTGTCCCCATCTTTGCTGATGAAACCGCGAAAAACTCACACGATGTTGCCAAACTCGTAGGGGCGGTAGATGGGGTAGTGGTTAAGACAATGAAAAGTGAAGGGATTCGGGAAGCG
>JAQBEG010000682.1:0-4420 GCA_032123985.1 Deltaproteobacteria bacterium | reverse complement strand
GCTGTGGGGAACAAACGTCTATGCAGCCAGCCTCGACGGGCGGTTGCGAGCACTCGATCGCGACACGGGCAACGTGATCTGGGAAGTGGATACCCGGCTGAACGACGTCGACTCGTACACCATCACCGGCGCCCCGCGCGTCGTAAACGGCAAGGTGATCATCGGAAACGGGGGTGCCGAGATGTCGGTGCGCGGCTACGTCACGGCGTACGATGCGTCGACCGGTGATCAGATCTGGCGTTTCTTTACGGTCCCCGGGAATCCCGCAGACGGATTCGAGGATGAGATACAGGAATGGATCGCGACGACATGGACGGGCGAGTGGTGGAAGAACGGTAAGGGGGGTGGGACGGCGTGGGATTCCTTTGCGTTCGATCCGAAACTGAATCTGCTCTATATCGGCGTCGGGAACGCGGCGAGTTGGAATCGAAAGATCCGCAGTCCGGACGGTGGCGACAATCTCTTTGTTTCGTCGATCGTTGCGGTCGACGCTGATACGGGCGCCTACAGATGGCACTACCAGACCACGCCTGGCGATCACTGGGACTACACAGCGACGCAGCACATGATCCTGGCTGAGATCGAGATCGCTGGAAAATTGCGAAGCGTCATCATGCAGGCTCCGAAGAACGGCTTCTTCTATGTCCTGGACCGCCGAACAGGAGATCTGTTGGCGGCCGACAAATACATGCCCGTGACCTGGGCGACGCGTGTCGACATGGACACCGGGCGACCCGTCGAGGCGCCGGGGGTTCGCAATACCGAAGAAGAACAACTGCTCGTGCCGGGCCCGAGCGGGGCGCATAACTGGCATCCGATGAGCTTCAGCCCCGACACGGGATACGTGTACATCCCTGCCAAGGTATCGAGCGGCGTCTACCATGACGACTTCGTGTCGAAGCGCCGGAACATGATCTGGCAAACCAATTTCGAAGTTCACAAGATGGTAGGCTTGCCGAATGAGCTGACCGTCGAGGAACGTGCGGTCGCAGGTCCCGAAGCGGCGTCGGGCATCCTGATCGCGTGGGATCCCGCCAATCATCGCGAGGTCTGGCGTGTCGCGAGAGGCTTCTATTCCGGCAGTGGGCTGCTCTCGACCCATGGCAATCTCGTCTTCCAGGGGGACCTGGCGGGCAACTTCAATGCCTTTGCGGCGGACTCCGGAAGCGAAGTCTGGGCCTATCCGGTACAGGGTGGGATCATGGCGTCTCCGATCAGTTACGAACTCGACGGAGAGCAGTACATCGCGGTGGCGCAGGGATGGGGCGGTGAGAGCAGTCTCCCCTTTGGCGCGATCAGTGGTCCTCTCAACATGGTCAACATCAGCCGACTCCTGGTTTTCAAAAGAGGCGCGACCGGAGTGCTACCCGTGATCGAGACCGACGAACAGCTTCTGCTTGCCCATGAACTGGCCGTCGCCACGCCCGAGCAAGTGGTGAGCGGTCGTGAGCTCTACAACCAATACTGTGCGGTGTGCCATGGCGGCAACGCGATCAGCGGTGGAATCGTTCCGGACCTTCGATACCGCATCGCCGAACTCGATCCCGCGTGGCAATCCATCGTGATGGGTGGTGCGCTCGCCGTCAGTGGAATGCCCGCTTGGGATCGTTATCTCTCGCCCGAGGAGGCGGAAATCATCAAATCCTATGTCGCTTACGAGGCGACCCTCGGCCACGAGCGAGGCGAGCGGCGGCTCATCAGGCGCTGAACCCCGCCAGCTCTCTCGCCTCGCGCTGGGCCAACCGGGGCTACCGTTCGGATGTGATCGGCCTACACTCGCCGTCCGCCCGTTTATTGGAGACAACCGTTGCAGCACAGACGACTCGGCAAGAGCCCCATCTATGTTTCCGATATCTGCATGGGGACGATGACATTTGGAGCCCAGGCTGACGAGAAGATGTCGCTCCGGATCCTCGATCAGTCCTTCGACGCCGGAATCAACTTCATCGATACTGCCGAGAACTACCCGGTACCCCCCGACACGAAGTGGGTCGGAGACACGGAGAAGATCGTAGGTCGTTGGCTCAAGACCAAAGATCGCGATGCGATCATCCTCGCCACGAAGGTATGTGGTCCGAGCCATGGCTGGGTGACGGCGTCCCAACGAGCGGGTATGACCGCGGTCGATCGGCATAATATCATTCGTGCGATCGAGGGCAGTCTCAAACGGCTGGATACGGACTATATCGATCTCTACCAGACGCATTGGCCCGACCACGGAATCGGCTACGACGAGACGATCGAGACCCTGGACGAACTGGTGCGTGCGGGCAAGGTTCGCGTCATCGGCTGTAGCAACGAGACGGGCTGGGGCCTCATGAAGAGCCTCGAGGCTTCGAGTCGCCTCGGGAAGGCGCGCTATCAGACGATCCAGAACAACTTCAGCATGAACAACAGACGCTTCGAGGACGAACTTTCCCAGATTTGTCGCCATGAAGGAGTCAGCCTGATCCCCTATTCACCGCTCGCGGGTGGAGTTCTCTCCGGCAAGTACCAGAATGGGCAGACGCCGCATGGTGCTCGCTTCTCGCGATACATCGAGATGGGCGGTCGACAGGCAGTGATGTCACAGCGCTTTGTCAACGAGAAATCGCTGGCGTCGACCGAACGCTTCATGGCAATCGCCGCGGAGGCGGAGATGTCTGTCGTGACGCTCGCGACGGCGTGGTCGAAGCAGCACAAGTTCGTCGCATCGACCATCGTCGGGGTGACGCACGAGAACCAGCTCCCGGAGATCTTTGCGGCGAGCGATCTGACGCTCGACGATTCGGTGATGAAGGCCGTCGACAAGGTGACGCGAGAGCTTCTCTACCCGATGGGTTAGTAGCGGCCTGGTCGTCAGAAGCGGTGCGCGGCCAATACTATTATCGAGGGTGTTAGGATAACGCCATGGCCAACACTCCGCGCGCGGTTTCCGGTACGCCTCTCGAAGTGGACCGGATGACTCCGTATCTGTGGTTCCTTTTTGTGCTGCTTTCTACGGCCACGTTGTTTGATGGTTTCGACTCGGGAATGTTGAGCTTCGCAGCGCCTGAGTCGCGTCGTACCCTCGACATCGATCTCTCGGAGTGGGGTTTCGTCAACTCCGTGATTCGTCTCGGCGTGTGGGTCTCGTTTCTATTTCTGTTGCTTGCAGACCGTTTTGGCCGACGAAATTTGATGATGATTACGGTCATCGGTTTCGGTGTGTTCAGTGGATTGACGGCATTCGTCACCGACAAATATCAATTCATGTTATGTCAGTTCCTCGCGCGCCTGTTTCTCACGGCAGAATACTCGCTGGCCGTGATCATGGCCGGTGAGGAATTTCCTGCTCGTTATCGCGGTCGGGCAATCGCGGTTCTGACGAGCCTGGCAACGGTCGGGGTGATGTTGATGGCAAAGGGCGTGCAGCCCTTCATCCTGCTAGACGAAGGCGCGCCGGGAAACTGGCTGCACGATCTGGGTAGCGGCATGGTCGCCACCATTCAAGGAGTCATGGGACTACATCAGGACGGGGAGAACTGGCGTGCCCTGTACATCCTCGCAATCTTTCCGCTCGCATTGATCGTGGTCCTGCGGCTTTCAATGCGGGAAACGCGACGTTTCGCGGCCGTGCAGGAGGACCGTCGGGAAGCCGATCTCGCCGATGCAGCGGATGCGATTCGAGCGGGCGTGCCAGGTCGTCCGAAGAAAAACGGATTTCGCGAGATCCTGCGCCAGGCGGCGATCCCCTGGAGCAAGAAATATCGCCAGCGCACCGCGATCGTGACGCTGCTCTGGAACTCGGTGCATATCGTGACCGGCCCATCGGTCGTCTATTACGTGATCTTCGCGCGCGAGAATCTCGGACTCACGCCGCATACGGTCGGCGACATCGTCTTCTATGGATATTTCGGCGGCACGGCTGGACATTTCGTGGCTGCCTGGTTGATCGATCGCATCGGACGCAAGAAAACGTGTGCCGGTTTCTATGTGTTGGCCGCGATAGCGATCGCAATGCTGTACCAGCATACGACGCTCTTCGGTCAGTATCTCTGGATGGTGACGACCGTGTTCAGCTTCGGTGCCGCCAATACTGCCACGCACGTCTACGCGTCGGAGTTGTTCCCGACCGAGATCCGTGCGACTGGATATGCGTGGAGCACGAACCTGACCGGCCGGATTACAGAGGTCGTGACTCCGACAGCCATCGGTCTGCTGATTCTTTGGGTAGGTATCTCGTGGTCGATGACCGTGGTGGCCATAGGACCTGTCCTGGGTGCCATCCTGGTGATGCGATATGCGCCAGAGACGATGGGCCTAACGCTGGAGCAGATTCAGGAAAAATTTGACGCGACCGGCTAGTTCCTTCGATTGCGCCAGCGAGCTGGCTACCCCGAAGCGCTCTTGGGCACGCCGCCTCGGGTCAGGCAATCATCTTTCGACATGAACTGGGTGC
>JAQBEG010000681.1:0-12025 GCA_032123985.1 Deltaproteobacteria bacterium | reverse complement strand
CCCAGGACACCGCTATCGCTTCTTCCCTGGCGGCCGAGGATGAGTTCGATTCCGCGGATGCGATTCTCGTATTCTACGCTCAGCCGGCTGACGCGGAAGTCGTCGGTTCCTCCTTCGCCATCGACGTTGGTGTCATAGGTTCCTATCAGGTCGGTTCGCACGACCCAATCGTCGGCGTCGATACGGCCCACCAGATCGACGTCAGTGAGTAGGTTACTCGCGAGGAAATCGCCGCCTTCCTCGTCGAGCAAGCCTTCGAATCGATAATAGGTCACGGCGAGGCTCCCGAAAGCGTCGACCTCGAGCGGTCTTTCTCTCGACATACGTTGAGCCGCCTGCGCCTTGTTAGTCGGCGTGCGGAGCGCGGGTCGCGGAGCCGAGCCCGCCGTCAACAAGGCTTCCAGTCGCTGTCGTACGCGCTGCGCCGCCGGCCCGTCTGGATAGGATTCTAGATAGGCTTCGTACTCTGCTCGAGCGTGTGCGGTCTGTCCACGTCGCTCGTGGGTGAGTCCGACTAGTTCCTGAGCCTGTTGGCGAGTTTGGGGGGTCATGGAATCGGCCTGTGTCTCCAGGATTTTCGTGAGGAGCGAGATCGCCAGGTCTGGCTCGTCGTCGCGGATCGCCTGCTTCGCCCGCGCCAGCAATTGGCCAGACTTGCTCTCATCGTGCACGCGCGCTTTGTCACTGGGCCCCGCTTGGGATTTGGTGACCTCGCCGATCAGAATTTTGAGGCTGTGAAGGTCCTTGCCCTGTTGGACCTGAAAGACCATGGGGCGTGAAAACTGGATTTCGATGAAGGGCGCGCGAATCGACGTCGCATCGTATGCGACCTCGACGATGGGCACCTCTCGTTTGCCAGACAGGGGCAGAACCTCTCGCAGCGGGATCGTGGGATTGCCCTGCGCGCCGGGGCCCAGGGGGTCGACGAGAATCCGAAGCACCTTGCCCGAGCCGGTCGGTGTGTGACGCAGATACCGGGCCGGGAAATCGAGTTGAAGGTCCAATTCCCAACCGTTCGCGGTGCTTTGCGTCTCGATCGTACGAAGCGCTCGCGACCCGCGCCCTTGCGCACTGGTCTGCGCGGGCAGAGAGAGCATCAGTAGTATTAGGGCGGAGGATGCACATAATGTTCGCAAGGTCGCGCGCTGATTTCTCCTTTCCTCCATCCGGTTCCAATCAATTCCGCGCACACAGCATTGCGTATTGGCTGTCCTGCGACAGGCGTTCGTCTCAGCCAGCGGCGCTCTTCTTTTCGAGCGGTTAGGTGGCGGGACTGAGTGAGGAATGTCACGAGGCCACGCTTCATGGTTCGTCGAATCGGTGCGCAGCAGAAGTGATCCAGCCCACCGACGGACAAAAATTTGGGAATATATTCACATTTTTGATAGATTCTGGAAATTGCGGTCGGAGGGTCGAAAAGGTGTGCGCGATAGCGATGTCCGCGGCCGATAGACTGGGAGGGAGGATCTCGCGAGGGGCGGCGGTCAGTATGGTTTCAGTGGATACATTGCGGGTCGGAGCAAAGAGATCCCCGCAGCGCAAGGGTGGGGGGCTCGGTCTCAAGAGTCCCCACGCAGTCGTCGGCCTTCTGTGCGCCGGGCTGATTGTCGTCGGCCTGCTTCCGGGCACCGATCTGGACCTCAGTCCCTCCGATGGACTTGGCTATGCGCTTGGGATCATCGGCCTGGCGGCGATGACTCTCCTGCTCGGGTACTCGATGCGGAAGCGCGTGAAGCTGCTTCGAAACGCGGGACCGATGCGCAGTTGGTTCGAGATCCATCTCGTTCTTGGGCTGCTTGGTCCCACCGCAATTCTCTATCACTCGGGATTCGAGCTCGGATCGACGAACTCGACGATCTCTCTCATGTGCGTGCTCGCGGTGTCCGGAAGCGGGGTCGGTGGGCGGTTTCTATATGGTCGGATGCACCGCAGCCTGGCCGGACCGAGACGCAGCACGCACGCGTATCAGAGGCACGCGGGCGAAGAGCTGAAAGCGATTGAGAGTGTTCTCGAGAAGGCTCCGGGTGCCCGCGACCTTCTCCAGGCGTTTGCAGCCCTGGTCCAGAAGGATGCATCTCTGCCCGTCCTGCCGATTAGGACCCTTGGACTGAGACCGCATGCTTGGCACGTCAAGCGCGCAGTGTTCCGCGAGATCAAGAAATCGGCTCGTCCTCATGTCGTCAGTGCCGTGACTCGGGAAGCAGTCTCGGGCTATTTCAGTGATCTCTGTCGAGGTTTTGAGCTCCGACTATTCGAGAAGCTCTTCGCGCTCTGGCATGCGATCCACGTCCCGCTCACCGTGATTCTCTTCATTTCAGCCGCGATCCATGTTGTGGCCGTGCATGTGTTTTGATGAAACGAAGCATCGATCCCGTGCGGAACGACAACGGTCGTCCCGGTCGCTCATCCGAGTGGCGTAGAGTCGTTAGGCGGATCTGCACACGTGCAGGTTTTTGTTTCGTTCCCGGGCTAATTGCAATTCTGTTGTCGATTCCGCGAGATTCGCTCGCGATCGACTGGGAGAAACTGGTCATGCCGGGCCCCCTGGTCGAAGCACACGCGAAATACGAGGGCGATTGTTCGTCGTGCCATACGGCGTTCGACGTCGCGGCTCAACGCCAACTCTGTCTCGATTGCCACAAAGACGTTGCCGCCGACATCGCCGACGAACCTTCATCGGGTAAGGGCTTCCATGGGCGGAATTCTCTTGCGTCGAGCGGGCAATGTCGATCTTGTCATACCGATCACAAGGGGCGAGGCGCTAACATTCGGGGCCTCAGCGGAGCGACGTTCGATCACGCAGAGACCGATTACCCGTTGCTCGGCGCGCATCAGAGCACTGCGTGTGAAAAGTGTCATCTTGCGGATGTGCGTCGACGAGATGCCCCGTCGGCTTGCGTTGACTGTCATCGCGAAGATGACGCCCACGATGGCGCTCTGTCGACGAAATGTGGCGACTGCCACGGCGAGGCCAACTGGCGTACCACCCGATTCGATCACGATAAGACCAAGCATCCCCTCGTCGGTGCACATCAATCTGCGAGCTGCGTCGGATGTCATGTAGGCGCTCGCTACAAGGATACGCCAACGGACTGCGTCACATGTCATTCCATCGATGACGCGCATGCCGGACGATTCGGCGACGGCTGTGCCGACTGCCATACCCCGAAGTCATGGCGTCAGGAGGGCTTCGATCACGAGAAAAAGAGCGGTTTCCCTCTGCACGGAGCCCACGCCGACGCAAACTGTGTCACCTGCCACCGCCAGCCGCCCGGAAAACGAAAGCTCCCCGAAAATTGTTCTGGCTGTCATGCGAGTGAAGACGTGCATGCCGGACGTTTCGGCGTCGAGTGTGGAGACTGTCATCGGCCCCAGCAATGGGCCGAAATCCACTTCGATCACGGAAAGCGGACCGACTTCACGCTCCGGGGAGCCCACGCCGACGCTTCGTGTGTGTCATGTCACGCCGGGCCAAGGAAGTCGAAGAAAATGGATTCCAGCTGTATCAGCTGCCACAAGCGCGACGACGTCCATCTCGAGAATCTGGGGAGAGACTGTGCTGCTTGTCACGATGAGAAGTCGTTTTCTGGTCGAGTTGCGTTTGACCATGAGCTGACTTCGTTTCCGCTTCTCGGATTGCATGCGATGGTCACATGCGAATCGTGTCACTCGAGTCATACCTTCCAGCACGAAGACCTGGCATGTCAGTCTTGTCATTCTTCGGATGATGTTCACAAGAAGACACTCGGAACAAGCTGTGAGTCTTGCCACAATCCAAACGGATGGGACATTTGGCGATTCGACCATGGTCAACGGACGAGCTTCGCTCTCGAGGGAGCGCACGAAAACCTGGAGTGCTCGGCATGCCATCGACAACCCATGACCCGCGGTTTGCAGATGGCGAAATCCTGCATCGGTTGCCATTCGTCCGACGATGCCCATCGAGGTGGATTCGGCCGCAACTGCAACGGCTGCCATACCTCCAAAGTGTGGAAACCGGCGTCTCTCGGGCGCTCTAGAGGAGCCAGGCAATGACCGGTTCGACCACACGTGCGTTGAACGCCTTCCTACGCAACCGAGCCCAGCGACAGAAAATCGCGATCGCGAACTTCGCGTGTGTTCTCGTCGTTGGCGCGCTGTTGGCGTCGAGCGCCGCGTCACAGACACCCAAGCCGACTTTCGACCACGACCTGACGCGCTTCGTGCTCACCGGGCGTCATCAGAACGTCACCTGCGAAAGCTGCCATCAGGGAGGTCAGTTCGAAGGCACCACGACGTCGTGTAATACCTGTCACGGCGGCGGGGGAGCCTCGCCGAAACGAGTGCCTCTGCCAGCCACTTTCCAATTCAGACGTCCTGCAGCGACTGTCACACCACTCGTTTCTGGGAGCCGGCTCGAATGGATCACAGCAGTGTCGGGGATGATTGTGCCAGCTGCCACAACGGGCAGACGGCTTCGGGCAAGTCGGCCAGCCATATGATCAGTTCGAATCAGTGCTCCGATTGTCACGGTACGATTCGTTGGTCCGGTGCTCGCTTCAATCACAGCGTCGTATCGGACAACTGTTTCGCCTGTCACAACGGGACGACCGCCACGGGGAAGAATTCGACCCACATTCCGACGTCAAACTCCTGCGAGACCTGTCACTCCACCCGGCGATGGGTGCCCGCAACTGCGTTCGACCATTCCGGTATCGGCAACAACTGCGTCAGCTGCCACAATGGGACGACGGCAACCGGCAAGAACTCGACCCATCTTTTGACGGGCACCGACTGCGAGAGCTGTCACTCCACACAACGATGGGTACCGGCGACGGCGTTCGACCACTCCGGCATCACCGCCACCTGCGTCAGCTGTCACGACGGAAATACGGCGATGGGCAAGAATCCGACCCATCTTCAGACCAGCAACGAATGCGAGATCTGTCACTCCAGCCAACGATGGGTGCCGGCCACGGCGTTCGACCACTCCGGGATCACCGCCAATTGCGTCAGCTGCCACGATGGAAATACTGCGACGGGTAAAAACACGGCTCATCTTCCAACCGGAAACGATTGCGAAAGTTGTCATACGCCCCAAAGATGGCTTCCCGCGACGGGCTTCGATCATTCAGGCGTGACCGCAAACTGCTTTACCTGCCACAACGGAACGACTGCATCGGGTAAACACACCGCCCATCTCCCAACCGGAAACGATTGCGAGAGTTGTCATTCCTCTCAACGATGGCTGCCCGCGACGGGCTTCGATCATTCAGGTGTCTCGGCCAACTGTTCGACTTGTCATAATGGCAGTACGGCGACGGGGAAGAATCCGACGCATCTTCCGACAGGCAACGACTGCGAGTTGTGTCATTCGACGCAACGCTGGGTCCCGGCGACCGGGTTTGATCATTCCGGGATCGTCGCGAACTGTTTCACTTGTCACAACGGCAGCACTGCGACGGGCAAGCATTCGGCGCATCTGCCCACGGGCAACGACTGTGAATCGTGCCACACCTCGAACCGTTGGGTGCCCGCCACCTTCGATCATGCTTCTGTGTCGCCCGGGACGTGTAATACCTGCCACAATGGAATGACGGCTACTGGACCGTCGCCAGGTCATTTCGCGACGACGCTTTCGTGTGATGGTTGCCACGGCACACAGAATTGGCTGCCGGCCTCGTTCGACCATGCCGGAACGGCGTATCCGGGAGATCATCGACAGAGGCTCGCCTGCACAGATTGCCACGGTGGAAATAGTCAGACCGTGACGTGGAGTTCCCCGGCCTATCAACCGGATTGCGCGGGCTGCCACGCGAATGACTATGATCCGGGACCCGATAGTCACAGGCCCGGGGGCGTCAGCGCGAACACAGACTGTGGCGGCTCTGGCTGTCACAATGTTAGGGACAGCCAGTTCTGATTGATTCACGACGGCGCCCTCAGTCGTCCGGCGTCAGCCTTTGGCGTCGGACCAGATCACCTGACGGTCGGAGGCGGGCCACTCGTCGGGTGGTTCGAAACGCTCGCGACTGATGGGGAGGAAATCTGGGCCAGCGTCCGATGGGTCGATTCCTTTGCGCTCGCGCAGTTGAAGACGAGACCGCGCGATCTCTGGATCGCAGCGCACTTCGATCAATTCGACCGCGACCCCATGATCCCGCGCCCAGGCGCGTGCCGCATCGCGTTGTGCGCGCGTCGAGAAACTGGCATCGAGGATCGCAGTCCGGCCACCTTCGAGGACGGGCGCTGCGCGTTCGAAGAGCGCGTGGTAGACCCGTTCGGTTTGATCGGGTCGATAGATGCCCTGGTCGGGGCCGACGGCGGCGCGTGCGGACGCCGGGAGTCCGGCGAGCGCCTTTCGTACTCGATCCGACGCAACAGGGATGCCGCGACCCGAGAGAGCGAGCTGTCGGGCAACCGTGCTCTTGCCAGAGCCGACCGTACCGCACATAAGGATCAGGCCCCCACTAGCGGCAGGCTCGAGTAGCGTTTCGGCCAGCGCGACATGGCTTTCGACGCTGAGTCGTGCGTTCGCTCGTTGAGGCGCGGCGATGCTCGGTTGAAGAGCGGCGAGCGCGGCGACCTTCGCCCGTACGAGCGCACGATAGGCGGAAAAGAAGTCGACGACTCCGAAGAGGTCGTAGTCATCGGCACGACTTGCGTAAGCATGCAAGAACATTTCGGCCAGATCGGCTCGCTCTCGATAGCGAAAGTCCATCGCAAGAAAGGCCACTTCCGAGGCGCAATCGATTCTCCGGAGATCATCGTTGAACTCGATGCAGTCGATCATGAGGGGCTCGTCATTGCCTTCTTCGAACCACACGTGATCGAGGTGAAGATCTCCGTGGCCATCGACCGCGCGTCCTCCCAAACGACGTGTTTCGAAGCGGGGACGAAGGGCCGCGAGACGCACAATCGTTTCGGATTCCAGCGCGTCGACTCGTGTGGACGGCAGCAAATTCGAATCGGCGATCGCGGTGAGACAATCGAGCGTCGGTTCTTCGATCCGAGCGAACCACTCTTCCGCGCTCCACGGCGAGGGGCAACCGAGGCCATGCGAGGCGTGGAATTTCTGGAGCCGGTCTGCCAGTGCATCAAGATGATGGGGCGCCAGACGGCTGCTTTTCAGCATGGAGAGGGCGTCACGGTCCGATGGCAGCCGGCGCATTACGACGACATGTTCGAGCTCGGCGTCTTTGTGCGACTCCTCCGTCGGCCCGATGCACAGACGGCCATTCTGATTGATCACGGGCGCAATCCCGAGATAGATCGTTGGCGCGAGCCGCCGATTCAAAGCGATTTCACGTAGACAATCGGCGTTGCGAAGCGCGCGTGTGCTGAAGTCGAGGAAGGGTAAACGAACGTCCTTGCGCAACTTGAAGACCCGGTCTCCGACGAGAAAAACATGGGAGATATGCGTCTGGATCCATTCGACCGTCGTCGTGTCGGTCGGCCATGCCGAGTTTCTTGAAAGCGCGTCGGCGATTTCGTCGATTCGGGAATTGCCGATCGCTTCGTTCACGAACGATCAGACCTTCGTCTTGACGGTCAAAACCGGACAGGGTGCGAGTCGAATCACTCGCTCGGCGGTGCTGCCGAGTACGAGATGTTCGAGGCCCGTGAGTCCGCGTGTGCCCATTACGATCAGGTCGGCGAGCAGGCGATTTGCCTCATCGAGGATCGCGCGTGATGCATAGTCCATTGCGACTCGCCCTCGGACATCGAACCCCTTCTCGGCGACATCCTTGACGAGTCGGTCCATAGCAGCCTCAGCGCCCTCGCGAATCGGCTGTAGAATGTCCTCTGGCCGCGCAAAGTCCCCACCGAATCCGGCATAGCTCGGGGGGATCTCGACGTGATAGGCATGGAATAACTCCACCTTCGCATCGAATGCCTTTGCCAGTTCGATCGCCGTTTCGATCGCGGTGTCAGCATCCTGCGAGAAGTCGGTGGCGACGAGGATTGTCTTGATTTGCATGATTGATTCCTGGTTTGGCAATTGGGTTCGGTCGAGACGATTTCCTACGCGATCAGATGTCGACCGTCGGTGGCTTCGTCCACTTCTCGGAGGCGGCCTTCCGCGATCGCACCCACGAGATCCATCGAAGTGATCAAGCCGACGAGGCGATTCCCATTATTGACGACGGGGAGCCTGTGGAGATGCCCGTCGACCATGAGTTTTGCGAGACGCTGTAGGGTCTCCGAAGATTCGATGCTCACGACATTATGGCTCATCGCATCTTCGACACGCTGTTCAGCGAGGCGCACGCCGACCTGCGCAGCGGTCGCCTCGAGTGACTGGACCGGGTCTTCGGTGCTCAAGGTCGGTGCTCCGCAGTAAAAATCGGAGAGCTGCTCCGCGCGGGACCGTTCGGTCACCAGCGATCGAACGATGTCGGAACGACTGATCACGCCGACCAGGCGATCGTCCTTCGCGACGGGAAATCCCGTAAAACTGGTCGACAGGAAGAGTCGCTCCAGGTCGACCAACGTCATGTCCGGCGACACGGTTCTAGGCTTCGATTGCATGATTTTCTCGACGGTCAACATCGATTCTTCCTCCACGCCATGTTTATCAGGTTTGAGCTTCAATCGGACGAGTGGTCAGCACGGAACAGTGCGCTAGGCGCAACGTCCTCTCAGCCACACTGCCGAGAGCCACGCGGGTGAACCCGGTATGGCCATGCGTCCCCATTACGATGACATCCGATTTCAATCGTTCCGCTTCGCTGACGAGCATGTCGACAGCGCGACCTTTTCGAAGGTGCGTCTTCACGGAAAGATTCGCCGCTTTGATCTTTGAGCCGATCTCCTCGAGACGATCACCCGCCAAGGCGCTCGCGCGTTCCTCGAAGGCGGCCACCTCCGCGGACAGAAACCTGATGTAGTCCGGCGTCTCTTCGAAGACGTGGAGGACATCAACGTGGGCCCCATGGCTCTTGGCGAAAGCGCACGCGAGTGAAATCACTTGATTTGATTGAGAAGATAAATCGCTGGCAAGCAGGATTCGCCGGATGCCTGTCTCGCTGATACCCGCTTCTTTGACCGAGAGGACAGGTACTGGAGAAGATCGAACCGTTTGCTCTGTGATACTTCCGAGCAATGCGTGCTCGATACCCTGGCGTCCATGCGTGGCCATCACGACGAGGTCCGCATCGAGCTCCTGCGTCGATTGCACAATGGCTTCGGCCGGTTGAAGTGATTCGGAAACGATCTGATGGACGTCGGTCACACCCAGTTGTTCGAGCTCGCGGGTCGTTTCGTCCAATCGCAGGCGCGTGCCGGTTCTCAAACTCTCCCATATCGCTTCCGGTACGTTCAAATCGTAGGTCGTATGCAGGAACGGAAGCCGGATGACATGAAGAAGATGAATGGATGCGGCTTCGGGCATCGCCAGAGCGGCCGCGCTTCGTGCCGCCATGTCGGAGAGGTCGGAGAAGTCCGTGGGGACGATGATCTTCCGGATCGACTTCGACATGATCTTCTCCATCTGTAAGACTTGGCTTCCCGCGAGAGCTGCGAGCCAATCGCCCGATTCCAGCTTTTCCGACCGCAACGACAATCCCGCCAGCAAGGTATTCAAGAGCAATCGTCATGCCGACACCGCTGAAGCTCCTCCGCCCGACTATGCACCAAACGGGGCATCGACATCAGCATTCTGAGTCAAAAAGACTCAAAATGGTGCATTGCGGCCCCCTTGAGGAGTCCTAGATGACGAGGATGGACCGAATCGTGAGGCTAGGAGTTCGCTCCGCCCGACGCATCGTCGTCGGTGTTGTCGGCACGACGGCCGTGCTCGTGGGGATCGCACTGCTGGTTCTACCCGGACCTGCATTTGTGGTCATTCCAGTCGGCCTCGGGATTCTGGCGATCGAGTTCGAATGGGCGCGGCGTTTGTTGCGACGGGCGCGAATGCTCTACGAGGAGCGGCTCGCTCGGCAGCCTCCTTCAGACAGGCATTCTTAGTAGCCCTCTTAGTAGCCATAGTGCACGATGGTCGATAGCGCGGAGGTGGCGTACTCGTGTGCCATTTCCAGTTGCGACCGGCTCTGGGCATGGATCTCGAAAAGAGGCTCATCGTTTCGTACGACGTCTCCGACTCGGTGCAGACACTTGATCCCTGCTGAAGGATGAGCGGGCGAGCCCGCCAGTTTGGCGATTCGGTTCGTGCCGAGGCAGTCGACGCCTTGAATTCGACCCTCCCTTTTCGACTCGACCATCGCCCGGAAGGCGGCGACGGGGGGCAGGTCTACAGCGCCCTGCGCTTCGATGATCGCCTCGAGAGCGAGGGCCGCACGTCCGGAATCGAGTGCTTCCCGCGCGGTCTTGTATCCACATGCATCGGGAACAGAGCCGGTTCTCTCGAGGATACGTCCGGCGAGGAAGAGCGATTTCTCTCGGAGATCCTCGGGCGCGTCGGGTTCACCTCTAAGGACGGCAAGCACATCGATTGCTTCGAGGCGCGGGCCAATCCCGCGGCCAATCGGCCCGTGTGCAGCGGTCGTGATCACGTCGACATCCAGCCCGACGACCCTCCCCACCCGGTTGAACAAGCCGGTCAACTCCTCGGCTTGGCGTGCGGTGCGAACCTTCGTCGAGGGGCCGAGCGGGATGTCGATCAAGGCGTGACTTGCGCCCGCGGTCTTTTTCTTGGCCAGGATCGAAGCCACCATCTGTGCCTCGGTATCGACTTGCATCGGTCGTTCGACCGTGATGAGGATGTCATCGGCGGGCGCGAGATCGAGGGCGCCGCCCCAGGCGATACAGCCTCCCACCTGATCGACGACGTGGTGCAGCCTTTCCGCCGATAGATTCACCTCGGCGAGGACGGCCATCGTGTCCGCGGTGCCGGCGGCGCTGGTGATCGCTTTGGATGATGTCTTGGGCACGGTTAGGCCCAGCGAGACGAGAATTGGAACCAGGATCATTGTCGTCCGATTTCCCGGAACGCCACCAATACAATGCTTGTCCGCGACGATTTTCGAATCGAATCGAAGGCTCGAGCCCGATTCGACCATCGACATCGTGAAGTCGGCGATCTCCTGGTCGTCAAGATTTCGAAGTGCACAGGACAGAACGAACATCGAGAGCTCGGGCTTGGAGTATCGGCGCGCGACGACATCCTCGAGGATCGCATCGAAATCGCTGCGTTCCAGTCGATCGCCGTGAAGTTTGCGCCGCACGTGGTCTACGCTGACCGGCGACGCAGCCAGTTGAGCCTTGATCGCGGCGCCTGTGGGAAGTCCAAGATCGTTGTACGCGACGTTCGAAAGGCCGATTTCATCGGATTCGAGCAATGGGCGTTCGCAGAAGTTCAATATCCCGGAGATTTCGCGTTGTTTGCCGGACTCGATGTCCTTGCCGCTCACCAGGACCCGGTCGAGGGGCTTGAAACCCAGAATTCCGTCACGAACCGCGTCTTCTCGAATGAAGATGACGTGTTCACTCTGCGTGTCGATACCCATACGGCGAAGTCGAAACATCAATCGGCCCTCGGCAATGACCAACGTCGTTCGATCTCCATCGCAAGCAGCGCTGCCAGACCGATTTCATTGGTCGAATGCGCGATGCTATCGCTCGACACCAGCCGTGTAATCCCCGCCTCTCGCAGTCGGCTCCCGGTGTCGGCGCCAAACAGGGCATGGACGACGATCGCGCCGATCTTCTCGACACCGCGTTGTTTCAGGATTCGCGCGATCGCTTCGAGTGTGGCTCCGGAGCTACCGATGTCGTCGATGATCCAGACGTTCCTAACGTCGGCCGGAAGCGAGGTCAGGTCGATGCGCACATCACGATCGCCGAACCGATGTTTCCTGGCGATCGACCAGTCCAGATTCGCCTGATCTGCAATTGCTCGGACCCAGGGCTCCGATTCGGAGTCCGGCCCAATCAGGATGCTGGGCTCGGAGTCTGCCCTCAACCAATCTGCGATGGCAGGGGCCGCCGAGATCGATCGTGCGGGGCAGGGAAAAACTTCGCTTAGCGCATGAATTCGATGAAGGTGCGCCTCGACGCTGAGCACATCGTCGAATGCCTCTCCGAG
>JAQBEG010000680.1:0-3654 GCA_032123985.1 Deltaproteobacteria bacterium | reverse complement strand
TCGAGAGCATGACACGGTTGATCATGACGGGACTGATCTTGTTCTTAGCGCGGATATCGACTTTGGCCTGGGCTTTTGGCTAGTCCATTTCGATTCTGCCCTGCCAGAGATCTTCCATCAAGCCGGGCGGGATGAAGACTTTTTCGGGCCCACGCTCGAGGACACGGCCGAAGGTGTCGACGTAGCCTTCTTGACTGTAATAGTCGGCCCCCGTGAGGTTGTATCGTTCGCCAAAGCTTTTGGGTTGTCCGAGCAGCATTCGAAGGGCGCGCGCCTGGTCGTCGGCATGACCGATCTGCTGGAGCACGCGGCCGTTGCCCGGAATCAGGATTGGACGATTCTTCAACATTCTCTGAAACATCCGTTGTTCGCGATCCGGCAGGATATTGTGCGCGCCCATCACCATCGAGAACGCGACGGTCGACGCTGGAAACCGGTTTTCCCGCCATTCTCGAATCAAGATGTCTTCGCAGAGAAGTTTGTTCTTGCCGTATTCGTTTTGGATCGGGCCGCGCTCGACGGGGTGGTCCTCCGTGATTGGGAAGTGGTTACTCGCGGCGTAGATGACGGTCGAACTGATGAAGATGTAGTGGGCTATGCGGCCGCGAAAGACTTCGACCATCAGCTCGACATCTTCCGGTCGATATGCGGAGACGTCGATGACCGCGTCGACGTCAACCGAGCCGAGCGCATCGCGCATCTGGTCGGGGTTGGTTCGATCGGCAAAGACGCGCTCGACGCCCTGCGGCAGGTTGGCCTGGCTCTTTCCGCGATTCAGAATCACGACGTCGTGACCGGTTTGTGCGAGCTCGTGAACGAGCGCGAGCCCGTTGAATTGCGTGCCGCCCATCACGAGGACTCTCATTGGGCGGCACCTTTCGATTCGGGACGATTTGTTCCGGTGTGATCCAGCATGGATAGCTCCCTTGCTTTCTTTTGCGCCGTCCTAGGCCGTCCTAGGCCGTCCTAGGCGGTCCTAGGCGAAGGCGGGCGCGACGGATTCTGAGAAGAGGCGAGCAGGCTCGCGGGTATCGCGACCGAAAAACTCGATGACAAAGAGGCTGACTCCAAGGGCCCGATGTCGTTCGATACGCTCGATCACGCGCTCGGGTGTACCCCAGATCCCATGTTCTTCGATCGCACCGCCCATATGCCCGCCGTAGACCTTCTTCGCCTTTTCGAGCGCGACTCGCGCGCCGTCGTCGTCTTCGGCGATTACCACGACGCATTGCTGTGAAATTTCGATCGATGCCGGGTCGCGACCGATCTCCTCGCAGCGTTGGCGTAGCGCTTGTACTTTCGTGGGCAGTGCCGCCTGATGAACAGCCATGTTATTCCATGTATCAGCATGCTTCGCTGCGATGCCCATCAGGATCTTTTCGCCGCCGCCGCCGATCAGGATTTCCGGCAGCTTTTCTGGCTTTGGTTCGCAAATGGCCTCTCGGACTGAGAAATAGCGACCCTCGAAGCTCGCCTTTTCATCCGTCCACATTCGTTTGAGGATCTCGACCATTTCCTCGAGCGCGCGAAGACGCTCACGGGTTCCCGGAAAAATGCAGCCCGTTTGTTCGAACTCAGGCGGGAACCAGCCGGCGCCGAGACCCGCGATCACGCGTCCGCCCGAAATTTGATCGAGCGTTGCAATCTGTTTGGCGAGTATCGCTGGATTACGAAAAAAAGGCGGCGTAACCAGGGTGCCTAGCTTCGCGCGCTCGGTGATCGCCGCGATGGCGGCGAGCTGAGTCCAGCCCTCGAGAATGGGAAGCGTTGGAACAGGGACGCCGTACATATGGTCGCAAACCCAGAGCGAGTCGAAGCCGAGCGCATCGAACTCTCGCGCGGCCGCGCTGGCCTCCTGCCAGGAACGTTTGATCTGCGGAAGCGTCACGCCAAAACGAGTGGGCCGAGTCATCTACGATCTCTCCTCTTGAGCGGGGCCTGATGGCTCGCTGGGAGGCATTTGACCCCCTTTCAGATAGGATTGGGGTTGCAGGGGGTGGTTGATTGGGCCTGTGTCTTGCACCGTCATAAGAGTATCGCTGAGAGAATAGTCTCGCGAAATCGATTCGAATCAGGTTTTTATCGTGTCCAGCAGGGTCCAGCATAGTTCATATGGGTCTCGAGAATCAGCCGAACGGGGAGTCGTTGAACGTGCAATCGTTTGAGTTTTCTGAGTTAGAGCGAATCCTTCCGCGTTATGTCGGTGCCGGTCCGCGATATACCAGCTACCCCACCGTTCCTGCCTGGGGAAGCGACTTCGGAGTCAAGGATCATGGGGCTGCGCTGCGATCTCTTTCGGGTGAGGACGAGATCTCCCTTTATGCTCACGTTCCGTTCTGCCAGAGCCTGTGTCATTTCTGCGCCTGCAATCGTGTGATTACTCGCGATCCCGATCTGCCGCAGCGTTATCTACGCGCAATGGAGGGCGAACTCGATCTCGTTCGTGGAGAGGTCGGCAAGGCCCTGCGATGTGGCCAACTTCATTGGGGGGGAGGGACGCCCACCCATCTGTCGCCGGCACAGATCGAGCGTCTTTTTCGAGCCATGGCCGATCGTTTCGGCCTGGTTCTCGGCGCCGAGATCTCGATCGAAGTCGATCCGCGCGTGACATCGACCGACCAGCTCGATGTGCTCGCGGATTGCGGCTTCAATCGGATCTCGATGGGCGTGCAGGACACGAATCCGAAAACCCAGGCAGCGATCCATCGGATCCAGCCTTTCGAACAAACGCGAACACTGACCGAAGCCGCGCGAGCGCGTGGGATCGAGCGGGTCAACTATGATCTGATCTACGGACTTCCGCATCAGACCGTTGACTCTTTCGATAGAACGCTCGACGACGTTCTCTCGGCACGGCCCGACCGGATCGCCCTCTACGGATACGCTCACGTTACTTGGGTCGCTAAACAACAACGGGGGTTCGAACGCGGAGATCTGCCGGATCCCGAGCGCAGGATGCAGATCTTTCTTTCGGCGATTCGCCGACTTCTGGATTCCGGTTATCGCTCGATCGGGATGGACCATTTTGCTCTACCGGGCGACGAACTCTGTGAAGCGCTCGATCTAGGGACGTTGCGGCGAAATTTTATGGGATATACGACCCGAGAGGGGACCGATGTGCTCGCCTTTGGACCGAGCGCGATCAGTGAAATCTCAGACGCCTATGTTCAGGTCGAGAAGGAGCTCGATCAATGGTTCGAAGAGGTCGAAGCTGGCCGTCTCGCGACGTTCAAGGGACATCGTTTGTCCAAGGACGACCGGGCTCGTCGCTGGATCATTAGCAGGATCATGTGCGAGGCCGCCGTCTCTGCGGAGGCTGTCGAGCGGCGATTCGGGGGATGTTTCAGAACGGACTACGCGGACGCGTTGGAGCAGTTGGCAAGTCTGCAGAGCGACGGATTGGTCGACGTTTCTGAGAGTGGTGATATCTCTGCGAGTGGGCTCGGGCGTGTGCTCCTGCGACATATCGCGATGCCATTCGATGCCTACCTCGATCGAACTGTGACTCAGCCTGCACGGACCTTCAGTCAGACCGTCTAGGTCGAACTCGCTCGACCGCGTCGAATTGAGGCCTGCTCTCCTGCTTCGCTCATCTGGTCTGAGATCTGCACCAAAGCAATGCGCAGGGACGCCAGGACAGGTTCGTCGACTTCG
>JAQBEG010000679.1:0-7127 GCA_032123985.1 Deltaproteobacteria bacterium | reverse complement strand
ATCTCGCCGCGGCCTGGAAGTGAGACTCTTCGCTCTCTCCAATTTCCTGTCGAGGGCATCTCAAACTCCGTTGCAAGCGCTAAACGATCTCATTCTACCGCACCCAGCCGACTCGGAATCACATGTCAACGCGCTTTCGATGAACTTCGATCTGGCAGGGCTTCGAGCTGCTTTCGAAAGAGCGCGGGGTCGTTGGTCGGGAATTGACAGACTCGGTTCTCACAAACGTAGGCTGTCGTTTTTCCTCCGACCGCAGTTTTTCCACTTATGATCGGCAGAATCTTCGCGAGCGAATCGAGCGGTTCGCCTTCACGCGTGCGGATCAGGACGCGATTCGGCACAAAGAGCGTGCGCAGGGGGGCCAACATCGCGCGCGAATCGACCGATCCGGCATTCTCAACGAGAACGATCTCGCGAAGACCCATTTTGCGATCCGACACCGTCTCCATCAACTTGGCCGAACCCTCCGGCGATCGATCGAGGCCGAGCGCAAAAGCCGAATAGAGGAGCGCCAACCTGTCGCCGTAGACGGCTTTACCCGTAAGCGCAGCCAGCCGTGAAAGGTTCGAAGCAGCAATCGAGTTCCCGCTCGGAACGGCTCCATCGACGATCGGCTTTTCTCGGGCGAGCAGAACCTCAGCATCATCTGCGGTTCTGTAGTAGCCACCACCACCCGAGTCGAGATAGTGCTCGTCCTGGACGGCCTGCAACGAAAGCGCGGCGTCGATCCAGCGCGTCTCTCCACTCGCTTCGTAGAGATCGATCAAGCCTGCGATCAAGAACGCGTAGTCCTCGAGAAACGCGGGACCACCCACGTCGCCGTCGAGCGCAACACGAAACAGGCGACCCTCGCGGAACATCGACTGCAGCAAAAAATCGGCGGCGCGAGACCCGGCGGCGAGATAGCGCGGCTCGTCGAGGGCAAATCCGGCCCTCGCGAGCGCCGACAGCATCAGTCCATTCCAAGCCACGAGAACTTTCTCATCACGCAGAGGCGAGGATCGAAGGCTGCGGGCCGACAGCATGAGCTGGCGTGCAGCGATCAGCTTTCGATCGAACTCCGCTCGAGTCAGCCCGATCTCGGACGACACCACATCCTTCTCACGCCAGGTGTGGAGCACACTTCGGCCTTCGAGCGGACCCTCGTCGACCACCCCATACCAAGTGATCGGAATCCGGGCGTCCTCGTCTCCAAGCAGCAACCTGACTTCCGTCGGCGTCCATGTGAAAAAATACCCTTCCTCGGATTCGCCATTCGGCGCGAGACTATCGGCGTCCGTCGCTGAATAGAATCCACCGTTCGTGGCCGTCATCTCAGTCAGTACATAGTCGAGTACGTCGCGAAGTATCCGCTCATAGGCCGCGTCCCCAGTCGCTTGATACGTCTCGAGATACGACATGGCGATCAAAGCGTTGTCGTAGAGCATTTTCTCGAAGTGAGGCACGAGCCATCGCGGCTCCGTCGAATAACGATGAAAGCCTCCGCCGAGATGATCGTGGATGCCGCCCGCGGCCATTCGGTCGAGCGTCAACCGCACCAGCGCGAGGGCATCCGCGTCTCGCGTGCGGCGCCACTCTCGCAGGAGCAGGCCGATCGGGAGCGAAGATGGGAACTTGGTGCCTTGACCCACCCCTCCCCATTCTCGGTCTGCGATTCTCTCGTAGTGATCAACAACGCGTGCGAGCTGCGGACCGCCTAACAACGCGCTCTGCATTCCAACATGACCTTCCAGTTGACTCTTCAGGCGGGCCGCAAGCATGTCCGCATTGGACTCGATCTCTTCCCGGTCTTTTTCGTAGGTCGAAGCAATCTGCGTCAGGACGCGCAGGAAGCCCGGGCGGCCTCCGCGATCCTGCGGCGGGAAATAGGTTCCGCCGAAAAAGGGCTTGCCCGCAGCTGTGACAAACATATTGAGAGGCCAACCACCCCGCTTTCCCATGGCATGGATCGCGCTCATGTAGATCGAGTCGACATCGGGACGAGCCTCACGATCGACCTTGATGGCAATGAAGTGGGAATTTAGAACCCGTGCCGTCTCGAGCGAATCGAAAGACTCCTCCTCCATGACATGACACCAGTGGCAGGTCGAATAGCCAATGCTCACGAGAACCGGCCGTCCGAGTCGGCGGGCTTCCGCGAATGCCTCGGGACCCCAGGCATACCAGTTCACGGGATTGTGCGCGTGCTGCTGGAGGTAGGGACTCTTTTCGAGCAGTAGTCGATTCGTGAACAGCGGACTGCCATCAGGACGGCGATGACGCGTCCGGACCTGATACGTCGAGCCGTGCGCGGAAAGCGCCTTCTCCAGCTGCGCGTGAATGACCGGCGGGAAGGCCGGAGCTGCGGGCTGGGCCGTGGGCACGCGAGTCGTTGGGTCAGCCTTCGCCGCGACCGAGATCGGTGCCAGCGCCACGAATATCGCGAGCGTGGTCAGAACTGCAATTCGGACGCGGATCAACCCTCGACGTGCGGTGCCAGCGATCGGCGAGTGACCGATCATGGCTCGAGAACGACTTTGATCGCCCCAGCCTCACGGTCTCGGGTCGTCTCGAAGGCCCTGGCAGCTTCAGCAAGCGGAAAACGATGGCTGATGATCGCGTCCGCAATCTCCTCACGCTCGCCCAGCATCGCCGCAGCCAGATCGACATCGCGGACCGTTCCTGCGCGGCCGTACATCTTGGACACCACGAGCTCGAGTTCCTTGGCCAGAACCATGAGTCCCGGAAGCTCGATCGTTTCCCAGGATGGACCGAGCATCAGAAGCATGCCGTTCGGTCGAAGCGCCTCACAGGCCGCCACCGTCGCACTCGCAGTCCCGGCGCATTCGATTACGACGTCGTAGTTGCCTCCGCTCCCCGGTTCCACGATCTCGGCTCCGAGTTCGAGGCCCGCTCGGATCTGGGCCGCGTGTCGCGCGACCAGACCCACTTCCGCATGCGCCGAGGTGGCGGCTGCGACCGCGCACAGGCCGATCGTGCCACCCCCCACGACCAGCACACGCAGCGTATTCTCGAATCGGGCTCGGCGCAGGCCATGGATCGCGACCGCGAGTGGCTCGACGAGAAATCCAGTCCTGGGATCTAGCCCACGCGGAAGCGGAACCAAACATCGCTTCGGAACGCGAATCTGCTCCGCCATCCCGCCATCACGACCTACGCCATAGATCGCGTGCGCGCCGCTCACACAGACTTGATAATCGCCGCTACCGCAGTAGCGACATTCTCCACACGGATCGATCGGTTCGATCGCAACGGGTGTGCCGTCCTCCAACTCACCGGAAATTTCATGACCCGGGATCCCCTGTATCGGAAAACCACTATCGAGAAGCGTGAGATCCGAACCGCAGATGCCACACGCTCGCACCCGAACTAGAACATCCGATCCCGCCGGTGGCGGCGTTTCGTCGATGATCACTTTCTTCGAATGAAACTTTACGGCGAGCATCGAACCCTCCGAGTCAAGATTTTGCCGCTTCTGCGACGATCCGTATTCGTTCCGCGGGAACGAAGAGCTGCTCGAGCAGGTAGGTATTCAGCTCGTCGCTGTACGGCTGCTTCGCGAGGGCGAGCTTCATGCACGCGAGCCATGCGTCGCGCTCCTCCTCACCGATTGGAAGATGGCCATGCACCTGCGGAATTTTGATCGCCCCGAATCGCTCTGCATAACGCTTCGGACCGCCTGTCCAACCGCACAGAAAACAAGCGAGCTTATCGATCGATAGCTGGAGATCTGTCGGATGAAGCGCCCGAATCTCTCGTGCAGCCGGAAGCGAATCCATCACGGCGTAGAAGGTTTCGACCAGTGCGAGGATGCCTTCTTCTCCGCCACACGCCTGGTAGGTCGCGTCGCCGTCACCATAGGCCGCGGTCATGGGCAGTTCACCGTGGTCACGCGATTAATTCGGCATGTCGAGCTGGTCGCCAAGTTCGTGAAGCTTGACCTCCATGGAGCGTGGCGGAGAACCGGCCAGGGCCTGTCTGAACTTCGCCATGTGAGGCGTCGCGAAATGGGCGCGAAGAGCGTCCATCGACTCCCAGAGTTCGACAATTCGAATACGCGCAGGATCGCCGATCTCCTGACTGAATGTGTAGTCATGACAGCCGTCCTCGGTACGGCTTGCCTTCTCCATCTCTACCAGAGCCCCTCGAATCGATTTGATGGCCTCGACCGAACTTTCGACCTGCGCGAGCACGACAATCATGACGGTTCTCCCTTGCCGGCAAGATCTAGCACGTTCGGCCGATGAAAGGTCTCAGCCGGTGCGGCTATTGGTGTCCAAGATGAATCTCGAGCTGCGGAAATTCCCGCGCGAGTTCGCGAAGGCCAGCGAGGCTCTCGACACTGCGTGGACCATCCAGAGAGAACGTCCCCGGCTCGACGCCATGCTCCCAGCCCCAGCGCGTATGAGAAGCATCGCCCACAAGTAACTCTGGCCCATGCGGCGTCCGGATGAGATAGGCGGTACTGCCGGGAGAATGGCCTGGAACATGAATTGCCCATACGCTGGCATCTCCAAAGACGTCTACGACCGCCGCAAAGCGTTCATCGGCGTCGCCAGCGAAGGGCCATTCTCGAAGTGGCCCCGACGCTTGCAGCATGCGATCGATCGTTCCTCGAGTGAACAGGTTGAGAAAGCTCGATGCGTCCGGCTCACCAGGACCCGCGTAGACCGGCACGCTCGCATCCACATCGGGGAGGCCCATGACATGGTCGAGGTGCAGGTGTGTGAGAAAGACGCCCGCGAGCGGCGCGCGCTGGGCTGCCAGAAACTCCGAGGTTGTCGTATGGATCTCGAGATCCGAGGTCCGCATCGCCGACTCGATGAGGAAACTGACACGATCGTTTCCGTCAGGGTCGCGGAAACCGCTCTCGACGCCCGTATCGACGATGAACATCCCGAAGCGTGGATGCCGAAGAACGTGGAAATAGATTCCGATCGGTTCATCGCCATCTTCGAGGCCTGCTGCTCTTGCCTTTGGGTGGTCCAGATTGATCAGGCCGCCTCGTGCGACGACCCAGTCTGCCGCCTTCACCGTTTCGACTTCGACCGGACCAGGCTGATTGATCAGAGCGACCATCTCGTGCGAAGCCCTCGCCTTGCCCAGATCCGCTGGCGTAGTGGCGTGATGGCTGGCTGCGCAGCCAAGTGCGAGGAGAGAGGGAATCAGGACGATCTGGAAAACGAGTCTTGTGATGTTCACGAGCGGGCTCCCGGGTAAATGAGAATGAACGGCCACACCGAACACTCTTCGTTCGGGAAGAGAATCGAATATCCCTATACGGATTTAAAGATGATAAATATGTATGTTAATATGCGTTTATGCATACATCATGGGAAGATGCTCAAACCTTTCTGGCCGTCGCCGAGAACCGGAGTTTTAGCGCCGCGGCTGGGCTCCTCGGCGTCGGGCAGCCGACCATCTCCCGGCGAATCGCCGAGCTCGAGAGCCGGCTCGGCTGCCAACTTTTCACGCGGAGCAAGCAGGGCACCGAACTGACCGACGCCGGTGCCCGGCTGCTTCCGGCGGCCGAGCAAATGGCGCGTTGGGCGGGAGAATTCGGACGCCTTGCCCAGGGCGCCGAAGAAAATCCGACCGGAACGGTTCGGATCGCCGCACCTCCCGGGCTCGCGGTCGAAGTCCTTGCGCCGTTGGCCGCGCTCGCCCGCGAGCGACTTCCCGAAATTCGACTCGAAGTACTCGCCAGCGTCGACTACATCGATCTGGCTCGCGGTGGAGCCGATCTCGCCATTCGAACTCGCGAGACCCACGAGCCTGAACTCGCCACGATCCACAGTGCGGTGTTCGAGATCGGTGTCTTCGCCACTGCCGAATACCGGGTGAGACTGATGGAGCAAATCGCAGCCCAGGAAAACCGCGAGCCCCCTTTTCGGATCGAAGATCTCGATTGGATCACTTGGTCGTTTCCGTACGAAGACGTCGCGCCACGCCCAATGCTCGAACGCGTGATCCCGGACTTCACGCCGATCTTCGCCTCCGACAACTATCTGGTACTCAAAAGCGCCCTGGCTGCAGGGTTGGGCGTCATGGTTCTCGAAAAACAGAGCACAGCGCTTGCCTCGCAAAATGGCGAGCTGGTCGAGATCGATCTGGGATTCGCTCTGCCCTCGAGCGAGTACTACCTGATCTGCGCGAAGAGCATGCGTTACGTGCCGCGCGTGCGCGCTGTCGCCGACCTCCTCATAGAGCGGCTCCATGACGTGGGGCATGACTGACCCGGAGCAGGGCTGCCCAATCGTCACCAACACCCGAACGCCCGAACGCCTCAACGCACCCGACGTATTTCGCAGTCTTCGTTCTGCCTCGGGCCTCGCCTAACCAAGCGCCTTCTGTGCGATTTCTCCGAGTAGCTCGATTCGCTCGAGATTGTGACCGTTCACGGGCAGATCAACCGTAATGCCATCGAGGCCGTGGCCGATCGCTTCTGCGAGAATCCCACCGACCGTGTCCGGATCACCAAAGATCAGCCTCTGACGAATCATGTCCTTGATCGCGTCGTTCCAGCCCTTGACCTCGGCGAGCGCATCGAGATCTGCATTGGCCTCTTCCATCGTCGGAGCCACCACGATCATCATGAGTTTCGTCACGGTGACCTCGGAGCGGTCTCGCCCCAATCGCTCGCAGTGCTCCGCCAGAACTTGGAGCTTACGCGGAATCTCGTTCACTTCGCAGATGAGATTCGACTCGTCCGCATATTGCGCCACCATCCGAAGGGTTTTCTTCTCGCCCCCGCCCCCAATCATGATCGGAATCCTGGAAACCGGAGCGGGTGAGTTCACCGCGTTCAGCACCGTGTAGTATTTGCCTTTGAGAGTGACAGGCTCCGCTCTGAGCATCGGCGAAATAATCTGTAGTGCCTCGTCGAGTTTCTCGAAGCGTTCCCCGAAGGTCCCGAACTCGAAGCCCAGAGCGGTGTGTTCTTCCTCGAACCAGCCACAACCAATGCCCAGCGTCGCACGGCCGTCGGAAACATGATCGAGCGTCGTGAGGGTTTTCGCGAGCAGAGCCGGATTTCTATAGGTGTTTCCCGTTACGAGGGCAGACAGCCGGACCTTCCTCGTATGTTGTGCGAGAGCAGAAAGCATCGAGTAGCACTCGAACATCGG
>JAQBEG010000678.1:0-4473 GCA_032123985.1 Deltaproteobacteria bacterium | reverse complement strand
GAGACATCGAGTGGGCAAGATCTCGCGTCCCAACGTTCTGATCATCGGACTCGTTATAGACGTAGTCTACGGAGATCAGAAACTCGCGGACATCCAACAGATCCGAAAGGTCATATGACAAACTAGCAAGCGTAAAGTACCCGCCATCGAAATCGCCGAATTCCTTGTCGGTGCTCGAGGAGTAGACGCCGACCCGATATAGCCATTGGTCGATTCGCCCGGAGGCGTCGCCGCCCGCGAAATATTCGTTCGGGAACCAGAGATTGTTGGTAGTGTCGCGTAGCCCCAGATACGGTCGAGATGCTCGGCGAACGATCGCGCCTTGGGATCACCGGAACCCTCCGCATTCGACGATTCCGCTGCGCCAGCGTCCGCCAATCCCACTGATCCCAAGATGATTGCGGAGATGAGCGGGACGATCCTCACGAATTTCTGGGTTGGCATCTAGACGAGCAGGTTCAGGCGTCGTGATGACCCCGATCGGGGCGATTCTCATCCTGGCTCAACGTCGACTGTTAGTTCCGGGCCGAACGGCAGCACCTCGCGTGATAGCAAGCGCCTCCTCGGCAACGGCGCGGGCAGCCTCATGAATATCCGAGTAGACCTCTTCATCCAGAGCCCGTTTTGCCTCGAAAAAGTCGTGCTGCCTGAAACTGGTGTTGAGCCTGGGTCTGACCGCAAAGACATGTCCCAAATTTACATCCATCGAGGACACCGAACCCGCGGGCTGATCAACCTTCTTCGGCGCCGCGTCGGCGCGGGCCGAGGCCGGGGCGGCCATCGTCTTCGCAGCCGCTTGTTTCCTCGGCGTCGGCTCCTGGTTCGGGGCGGCCATCTTCGTGACCGCCGCCTTCTTCTTCGGAGCAGCTTTCTTCGTGACCGCCGCCTTCTTCTTCGGAGCAGCTTTCTTCGTGGCCGCCGCCTTCTTCTTCGGCGCAGCCTTCTTCTTGGCCGCCGCCTTCTTTTTGGGTGCCTTGGATCCGTTCGATTTTTTCTTTGCCGCCATATCGAGAGCGTACCGTGACCGGACGCAAACGCGAGGTGTTCTGACGCACGTTGCGACAGGGACGGTCAATCCTGTTGGTTTTCCACTCCGCCTGCGGCATGCCGCCCGCGACCCGTCAGTGCAGGCTTTCAGCGCCCCAACGGCGGCGCTTCGATTCGCGCACCGTCCAACACGGCCGATTCCGAAACGATCAGCGCGACGGTGTCGTCACCCGCGCTGAGGCTGTAGCGGTCTCCGGTCCGCACGTCCGGGCTCGACTGCTCGTTGGAATACGGAAGTCGCAAGCTGTATTCCCCGGCGGAATCAGCCAGGGTCTCGGCCGAGTAGACAAATCGGCGCCCGAGGCGCGGCTCGATCGCGAGGTTCACCCGAACAACCGCCCCTGGCGGCGCACGGCCCACGAGTTCCGCCCCGGCAACGACTTCGAATAGCATGCAATAGGGTTCTGGATCTCCCTCCTCGAGAGGCGCAGATTGATAGATCAGGCGGTGTCGGCGGAGCGGCTTCATGGCGGGAATGAACTGCGCCCCACGCGTCCGCGGCCGTCGACCGGATCCCTTGTGCAGATACAAGCGGTTAAAGAGGCTGTCAGGGGCATAGCCGTGAGAATGTCCCGACCCGGTCGACCGCACGAGCACGTAACGCGTTCCCAATGACGACACGAAGTCGAGCGCTTCCGCTTCGCTCGTTGCGGCGAAGTATTCCTCTGCGAGCTGAAAATTCTCTGGAGCGGCGTCGTCGCCAAAATTGTCCTGCACGACTGCCCGCTCGCCGAGGTACTTCAAGATATGCCCATCACCCCAGGGCCCGAGCACCGAATAGCGAGCGCTTTCAGGCGGGGGCGAGTGATCGCGCAGATAGCGAGCCGCATCCGCAACGAAATGAACATGAAGCTGCTTGCCGACCGGTACGGTCGCCTCACCACGCAGATTTCGACCAATATTATCGAGCTGCAGCCCATAGGAGTTGATGGGCGGCACGATCGCGAGCAGCCCGATGACGAGCCCCAACGCGACCGCAGCCGAGCGTCGAAGACGACTTGTCAGACGAGGCCGCAATGCCTCATGGACCGATTCGATCGTGATCCCGATCAGTAGGCAATGCGCAATGGAATAGGAGTTCATAAAGCGCCACTGAACCAGCGTCGCCAGGAATAGGCCCGACCCCCAGCCGATCAACAGAAGGACCTCGGCGCGCTGCCGAAACTGCCACGTCAGATAGACGACCGAAAAGGGCACGGCATAGACGAACCCTCCGAGAAACGCGACTGCGCGGGCAGACCCGGCACGGCCGCCAAAGAGCGGGACGGATTCGTTCACGGCCGACTGGAATTCTTCGTCTTTGGCGAACCAGGACAAGGCATCCGTGATGGCAAGCCCCAGATCGGGAATCGCCAGCAGAAGCCCCACGAGCAGCACCAGACCGAGCAGGCCCGAACCGATCATTCGCGTTGATTGTTTTTCTGCTCCCCAGCCCAGCTGCCACATCCAACCCGAGAGCGCGAAGCAAGCGAATGCTGCGAAAAAATAGAGCGGCTGGAAATCCGATAACACGACGGGGCTCAGTGCCCCCCATTGTTGCCACTCATTGCCGGCACTCATCGGATACACCGCTACACAAGCGACAAGCTGAACGACCGAAAACCTCAGCGCCCAGACCTTCGCCGCCGCTGAATCGGTCGCCGTGATGAGTCGGACGACCATTGCAAGCTGCAGCACGCCGACCTGCAGGAGGGATCCCGGCCAGACCAACACCGCCGCTGCCATCGACAAGCCCAAACCGGCACTCAGACCGATTCGGGGGCTGGGCAGCATTTCGGGTGATCCCTCGCGAAACAGCATCATCGCAAACGAAAGCATCACGGCGATCACGCTCGCGACCAGCACATGATGATCGACGGACCCGAGTCGAGAGTAGATTGCGTGGGCGGGCAGGATCGCCATGCTGGCGCCCGCGATGATCGCGACCGTGCGCGAAAAGAATCGCAATCCGATGAAATACACGAACACCACCGTCGCAGCACCGAGCAACGGCGGTGCCCAAACCGCAAATCGCTCCAACTGGCCTGGCTGATCGATGCCCGGGATCCCGCGAAGCAGCGCAGCCATCAGCCAATCGAAGGTCGGCGGCCAGATCGGCTGCGCCCCGTGCGGAAAGTTGATCAGAGGATCGAACTCGAGGACGTTCGGAAAGTGCTCTATCGAATAGCCGATTCGTCGGAAGTGGTAGTAGGCGTCATTTCCGTTCGGATAGACCCCGTCGCGCTGAAAGACCGAATGCCACGACAGGATCCGTACCGCGATGGCGGTGATGAAGAGCAGAACCGGCGTCGCAATACCCACGACGCGGCTCATCGAAGCACTTTCTCGGCCTGCCGGAGGCCTCTCCGAAAGCTGCCTCGTCGCCGAACACCGGACGCGATCACGCGCGAAAACTCACGGAGGAATACCTCGTTGACGGGAGGAAAGCGCGGAACTGACACCCTGGCTAATGCTTTCCGACCATAGAACAGATGGCCCCTTCATTCCCGGGGACCATCGGTCGGATTCGGCGATACAATTCGGAACCATTGCGAGACGGATTCGATCGGCAGGAGCACAGAGCGATCAACACTCGACCGCGTACAGATATATCGAGCGGAATCGACGGCCAGCTCGCGCTTCACGTAGTCATTCTGTTGCTCGTGAGCATCGGATTCGAGTCGCTCTTCATCCATCATGGACTCAGCGCCATGGACGAGGGCTGGCCCCTCCACGCCGCGATGGAGATGCTCGATGGCAAGACGCTCTACGACGAGGTCTTCTGGGTCTTTCCCCCTGGACATCTGCTCCCAGCGTGGATTGCATACAACTTCGACGCGCCCGGCATCGTCCTGGCACGGATGCTCTACGCCTCTTTCACGGTCGCGACAAGTTTGGGCATCCTATTCGTCGCACGAAAATTGATGCCAGCCGACTTCGCATTGCTCGCAGCGCTTCTCGTCGCTGTCGCTGCGCCCAGATCGCATTTCGAACACCTTCTGTTTGGGTATCGGTATCTGGTCTGGAGCTTGATCGTCCTGCTCTTCTTCAATCTCCGACTCACACGGGATGAGTCGCGCTGGCTCTTTCCGGCTGGTGTCTTCGCGGGGATCGCATTGTTCTTCCGCCTCACGCCGGCATTTGCTGTCAGCGCTGGCGTGGCCATCGGCATTGTCGCCGCCTCGCGAAGCTGGCAGCGCTGGCTGCGCGAAGGACTCTGGTATAGCGCTGGACTCTTGCTCGTCTGGATCCCGATCCTTCTGTGGTTTCAGGGAACAGTCGGGCTCGAAAAAATCTGGATCGAAATGGTCGTTCGCCCGATCGAAATGACAGCTCTACAGAGCAGACCGATTCCTCCGATCATTCTGGAGAACCTGAATCGCACGACCCTCAGCTTCGCATTCGCATCCATCGGATTTCGTTTCTATCCGCTCTTCTATGCTGGCT
>JAQBEG010000677.1:0-3500 GCA_032123985.1 Deltaproteobacteria bacterium | reverse complement strand
GGAGAGCCTCGTCGACCGGGCCGATCTGCTCACACTGACGGTGCCGGAGATGACCGTGCTCGTCGGCGGCATGCGCGCCCTCGGCGCCAACACCGGCGGTACGAACCAAGGCGTGTTCACCGAGCGTCCAGGCACCCTCTCCAACGACTTCTTCGTGAACCTGCTCGACATGTCCACGAAGTGGGAGAAGTCCAAGAAGATGGAAGGCGTCTACGAAGGCCGGTATCGCACGACGGGCGAGCTGAAGTGGACGGCCACGCCGGTCGACCTCATCTTCGGCTCGCACTCCGAGCTGCGCGCGATCGCCGAGGTCTATGCCGCCGAGGACGGCCGCGAGAAGTTCGCGCAGGACTTCGCCGACGCCTGGGCCAAGGTGATGACCCTCGACCGCTTCGATATGTAGTCCCGCTGCGTTCCAGGACATTCTGGAGCCGGGGCGTTGCAGTTGCAACATCACTCACCCTGCCCTCCCGATGCATACCCCGCATCCCGCCGATCGATTCCTAGCCATTCGCTCGGCCTGGGCATGCACCCGATCCGCCGCGAGCTTGGCGACGACCGCATCCCCTGTTCCGAAGAACACTTCATTCGGAGTGTGCCCTTCGAATGCGGAATCCGGCATCACTTCGTTGTGCGCCTCCACGTAGAACGCGATGAGGCGCCGCAGCTCGGACTCCGTCTCGAGCCCGTGTAGGTAGAGCCATGAGTGTTTGAGCGATCGCCAGAATGCTTCGATCACCGAGTTCGAATAGGTGACGTCTATCTGGGCCAGAACCCGCTCGAGATCGACGCCCTCGAGCTCGTCATCGACATTTCGATTCACGTTTTCACTCCCCGCATCGCTGACGAGGAGCGACCCTTCGACTTTGCCTGCGATCTCCATCGCGGCCTCGCGCAAGATTCGGCAGGTCGCCCCGCTCCCGAGACGGCTCTCAAGCGTCCAGGACAAGATCCGCCGCGAGTAGTTGTCAATGATCGCGTGCAGAAACGTACGCGTTCCATCAAGTAGCTTGATGATCGTAACGTCCAGATGCAGAAGTTCACCCGGCGCAGTGGCGCGAACTCCGATCTTTGGTTTCGGAGGATGGACGCGAGTTCGAGGACGCCTCCAGCCTCTTCGCCGAATCAGGCGATACCAAGTCGTCCGAGACGCGAACACCTTCCCGATTCGTTGAGCATGCAAAGCCAGCGCTCGCACCGACATAAATCGATGTTCACCGCTTACGACCAAAGTCTCAATGACGGCGACCTCATCCGAGGTCAATCGCGAAGGCATCACACGAGGACAACTCGGCTGATCCTCGAGATCGCAACCTTCTTCCGTCCGACACCAACTGTGATATCGCGATGCCGAGATGCCCGCCAGGCGCAGAGACGCGGTCAACGGCATCGGCTTCTTCGACCGGTCGATTGCACGCAAGATCACCCGCTTCGAATTTGCATCCGGTATCCGTTCGAAGTCGAGTCTCGACTTCGAAACACGAGTCACCGCGGCAAGAACTCCGACCATTGCTCCCAGGAACGCCACTCGGCGCTGCAACTCCCGATTCTCGGTGAGCAGCTTCAAGCGATCATCCTCGAGTACGTCGGCGGTCTCAACGTCGACCGCGCCTCGGTGAAGCCAGCATCGAATCGTTGAGCCTGGAATCTGCAATTCCGGGAGGAGAAGGCGAAGCCTTCGAGTATCGGGATCGCGTGTCTCGCAAATCGCCTCGCGGATCCGGTGGTCATAGCTACGTCGGGGGAGAGTTGCCTGCATACGATGTCGTATCGGCATCTTGACACGCCGACCTCCCGGATCGCCGCCGAATCAAATTTGCTCCGCAAATCCGAGGCGTTGCAGTTGCAACAGTCCAGCTCCAGAATGTCTTGGAACGCAGCACGGAAACTGTGCGCCGTCGAACAGCTACTACTTCGACAAACACGGGGATGCCCCGGGGCTCAGGCCAGTGACTGGATTTGAGCATTGGCTGCGCAGTCGATTCTTCCGCTTGCGAGACTACGTCTTCGAGCCGGGGAAGAAGGCCATCAACTCGACCCAACGTTGACCTGGGTATCGTTTCCCTGTCCTCGCAAACTCGCATCGGCACCCTCGTTACCGCAGCGATTTCATTCTCCACTCTCTATGATCACGTCGCTGGGAATGCAATCCCAACTATGAATAGGGAGACAGGTCGTGAAGCGAATACTCGTCATTTTGATTGTCGTTCTGAGCGCACAGAATGCGTGGGGCGCAGAAGCCAATACGAGCGATTCTTGCACAGCATCGGGTGGGCTTGTATTTGTCTGTGGCCCGGCGAATGCGGAAGACCTCGTGCTCGTACCCGACACGCACTGGGTCTTGTCAAGCGGCATGCTGCCCGGCGGCGGGATCTACCTAGTGGACACGCAGCGAAAGACCTGGTCGCAGAAATTCGACGGCCGCCCGAATGCTGTCGAACACGACGTCACGACCTATGGCCAATGTCCTGGACCGCCGGTTCTAGAGACCTTCAACTCCCATGGTATGCACATTCGCGCCGGCGCCGACAAGCACTCGACGCTCTATGTTGTGGGACACGGGGGCCGCGAAGCCATCGAAGTGTTTGATGTAGATGCAAGCCTCGTGGAGCCAAAACTCACATGGGTCGGCTGCGTCCCCATGCCAAACAACTACGAGGCGAACAGCGTTGTGTCTTTGAATGACGGATCGTTGCTCGCAACAGTGCTCATGCATCCGGGACAGACCTATTCTGAGGTGTTCTCCGGAAAGATCACCGGTGCGGTCTATAAGTGGAAGAAAGGCTCCGAAGGATTCGAAAAGATCCCTGGGACCGAACTTCCCGGTAACAACGGCATCGAGATTTCGAACGACGAGAGTGAGATCTACGTCGTGTCCACAGGGCTCGGCTCAATCTCTGCTTTCTCTCACACCAATCCCGCGAAGTTGTTGCGTGCCACGAAAACCTTCGACTATGGCCCCGACAACATCCATATGACTGCCGACGGTCAGCTCATCACCGCGGGTCCCAGCCAAGTCGATCATGCTTGCGGCGAACTTGATCTTGCGAACTTCGACCTCGGAGCGTTTGCATCTTGTCCGAAGGCCAGCGTCGTTGGTATCGTCGATCCGAGAACCATGAAGGAAACAAAACGCTTCACCCGGCCCGCCAACGATTCATTTAGCAATGCCACGATGGCGTTGCAGGTGGGCGATGATGTTTGGGTGGGAACGTTTCACGGCAATCGGATCGGGATCATGCCATCGGCTGACTAGCGAACAGAGACTCTTTTGAACGGGATCTGACCTGACTTCGCGGTCACATCAAAAAGGGCCGTGAATGAAGGTTTGAACCAGATCGTGGGACCCAGGTCGATGATCCCAACCGGTTCCGTAACTCGTTTGCCCGCTGGTGGAGAGTGAGAGTGAGAGTAAGCATCATAGGGGTATGGCGTCTGCGAGCAGCAACCTAGGCCCCCGAGAACAGGAAGGTTGGTGCCTCCCGGCATCGTTGGACATC
>JAQBEG010000676.1:0-3474 GCA_032123985.1 Deltaproteobacteria bacterium | reverse complement strand
CTCGATCAGCCCTCGACATCGAAACGCTGAACGCGGTCACGATGTGGTTGCGCGGGTCGACCTGTGTCGTCGTTGGGTCGAGATTGCCCCTTCCTCGGTGGTGCAGTCCGGTCCAGTCCGAGTTCCCAGAGGAGTTCACGTAGTCCGAGAAAGGCGCGCAGAACCGGGCGCGCGTCCGGATCGGTCTGCGACCGGCGTTCCCAGCGCTCGATTTCCGTTTCGAGTGCCGCTGCCAGTGGCTCTATGAGTGCTTTGGGGAGCACGATCGACGAATTCTCGCGGATCCCCGCGATCAGATTCTCGAGGCTGCTCTGCAGGTTGCCCACCAGGGATTCCCGAGACGCGTCGGTCAGGCCGCTCGTTCGCGCCGCAGCCTCCAAAAGGGCACGCGCGGCCTCGAGCCCTTCGAGAGTGGCTCGATGGAGGTGTTTTCGCGCACGCTGGAGTGCTTCTTCGGCGCCGTCGTTCAAGTCGAGCCCCCCTCTTCGCGTCCTTTCGCGTTTGCCTGCAGAACCGATCCGATCTCGAGCAGTCCGTCGATGCGATCGATATCGCCGGGAAGCTCCGGGATGGTGAGACAGCGCAGGCGTCTTTTGGCCACGTGGGCAGCTAGAGAATCGACCGTTCTCTGTTCGGCCTCACAGATCTCGGCGTACTCGATAATGGTCTGGCTCATCCGATGCGCGTCGAGAGCAGGACTCGCTCGATTCGCAAGCGCGCTCGATAGGCGCGCTTCGTCGCGCAGGAGTGCTTCGCCGGTACAGTTGCGAAGCAGCGCGGACGGGCTTGATTCCATGGGCCAGGGACGCAATCGATTCACGATCACCGCGATCAGCGGGACCTGAAACTCGCCGAGTTCCTCCATGAATTCGAGAGTGCTCGTGTTCGAACCCCGATTCGCGGAGGATATGAGTACGAATCCCGTATCGTCTCCCAGGAGTACCTGCTCGACGCGAGTCGCCCGATCGCGAAAACCCTGGGAAAGCCCGTCGATGGCGCTCAGGAATTCGGAAAGGTCGTCTAGAAACCCAACGCCTGCGATGCGTTCGAGTAGCCCGAGCATGCGATGGAGCGGCCGTCCGAAGAATCGCAGGCCGATCCGACTGGCCGACATGGCCGGACGCACGAGCGTGTGCACGAAGCGACTTTCGAGAAATTCACGCAGGCGCTTGGGTGCGCGTAGAAAGTCGAGGGCGTGATCGGATGGCGGCGTATCGACCACGATCAGATCATATTTTTCAGAATGTACGAGTTCGTGAACCTGTTCCATCGCGGCGTATTCCGCGCTTCCCGCAAGCGCGGAGGAGAGATGCTGGTAAATGCGATTGTCGAGAATTCGCTGTCGTTCCGCGTCGTCGGGCGTGAGTCGGTGAATCAATCGATCGAAGGTTGGCTTTGCATCGAGCATCATCGCGTCGAGAGAAACGTCTGCAAACTCAGGCCGACCGTGTGTGAGGCTGGCGAGGTCGACCGAAGCGGGATGCGAATCGAGTGATTCGAGGCCGAGGGCGTCGGCTAGGCGCCGCGCTGGGTCGATCGTCAAGACGAGGGTGCGTCGTCCGAGCAGTGCAGCCTGAATCGCGAGCGAAGCCGCGATCGTCGTCTTCCCGACCCCGCCGGTTCCGGCGCAGACGAGCACACGTGCTTCGCGCAACCCACGTTCGAGAGTCGGCGGCCTCATTCGAAACTTTCCCCGGCCGACCGTGTCGCAGTCGCATCGGGCCAGACCGCTTCACCCATGATTGCTCCGACGTGTTCAGTCCAGCCACTGTCCGCTGTAAAGCCGTGCGCTCGAAAGGGCAGGTCTAGAACAGGAAGCGAGCAGAGTGCCGACACGCGCTCGCGCTGTGCGAAGGCCAGTTTGTCTCGTCGCGCGCCGTGTTCGAGCATCGTACGCATAATCGGCACAGACGGGAGACATTCAAATTCGAGATCTGCGGGAACGTCGGCCAGATCGCGTGCGGCAGCGCTCGAACGATGAGTTGGCATCCGGTTCACGACGACACGGTCGACGCCGATGTCGATGTCACTTCGTGCGCGGTCGACGAGCTCCTTCGTCTCGAGGACCGGCAGATCTTCGGGCAGCGTGACGGGCAGCATGATCGTGCGGTCACGGTCGTGTACGAGCGCCTCGACCCAACTAGCGTGTCGCGCCAGCGGGCCGGCGCGGATGGCCCGCTGAACGACGCGCGGCACGTCGAGAAATGTGAGTCCGTGGCCGGTCGCAGGTGCGTCGACGATCAGCAGATCGTAAAGGGGGCATCCCGAGGCATCGGTCTTTTGTTCGAGGTGCCAGATCTTTCCGAGGATGATGAGTTCTCGCCAGCCGGGTGCCGCTTCGAGGAGTTGCTGAAACATGTCGGTCTGGAGCACACGGTCGGTGAGCGCGCCGAGACCGATCTGGATTCGCGCGTAATCGGCCAATGCTTCGTGCGGATCGATATGCAGAGCGTGCAGGCCGGGTCGCAGCTCTCGACCGGCGTATCCAAGGGGCATCGGCGTCGACTCGAAAAGGGTTGCGATCGATTCCGTTGCGGCCGTCTCGATGAGCACGACTCGCTTGCCAGCGAGCCTTGCCGCTTCGGCGAGTTCACACGACACCACGGTCTTGCCCGTTCCCCCCTTACCGGTCACGACGATGAGCCGGTAATCCAGCAAATTTCTAAGGAGCGCGGTCATGAAGGAACTCGAGTGCGAAAAATCAAGGTAAGTGGGGAAACCCCTGCAGTGCGTCGTTCACAGTCTAGCTCCCTCAGGCCGTTCGCGGCGCGCTCCGAACGAATCAACGCAGATTCCCCGGACACTCAAGCCGCGTGCGGATCATTCCGAAGAAACCGATTGAATAAGAGTATTTTGCGTCGCAGCTGCGCTCGGATGGAAGATCCGTTCGAATCGCAATCATGCGCCGCGGGGGTTTCTGGATTGATCGTAACCTGCGAGGAATGTTCGACCAGCTTTCAGCTCGATGAGGCTCGTATTCCGGCGTCGGGTGCGCAGGTGCGGTGCTCGCGCTGCAAGCACGCCTTTTTTCTGCCCAATCCCTCGGCGAGCCAGTCCGAGGCGGCTCATGCGATCGCGGAAGAAGTAGCCCAGGATCCGACGTCCCAGGTGCCGTCGGTCGCGGCGGACGTGCGGGGTACTGCTCCCGACGCCGAATTCGATGAAGAAGATTGGCAGTTTTCAGAAGAGATTCGGATCGAGGGCGATGAATCGCGCGACTCCGGCGACGAATTTGGATCAAGCGACGACTTCGGCGACGGACTCGATGCAGATGCGTTGTTGGCGAATGTCTCGTCGGACGAACTCGATCCGAATGACCTGAGGGATCCGGGTGCGGATATCGACGTGTCGCATCTGGAATCCGATGCCGGATTGGATCTGGAATCGGGTCCCGAGACGACGGATTCGCTGCGCGACGAATCGAATTTCGGATCGGTCGACGATTTCTCGTCGCTGATGGAGGATGATGACGTC
>JAQBEG010000675.1:0-3609 GCA_032123985.1 Deltaproteobacteria bacterium | reverse complement strand
TGACTCGACGAGCCGCGCTCTGGCACGATATCCGTAGGGATCGGGCGAGCCGAGGATCTCGATGTCGTGTTCGAGCACGAGGCCCCCGATCCGCTCGAGGGCATCACGCACGATCGATCGCTTCGCGTCGAGCTGGGCCTCATAGCGCACGTGCTGCCAGCGACAGCCACCGCAAGCATCGAAATGAGGGCAACGGGGTTGGGTTCGGTCGGGACTCGGTTCGAGCACACGCCCAATGCGCGCCCTCGCCATTTTCTTCTTCGCAACGAAATCGACGAGCTCGAGCAAATCGCCGGGCACTCCGCCGTCCACGAATACGACACGACCATCGGATAGCCGACCGACGCCGTCGCCACCGGACGCGAGTCCGGTCACGCGGAGTGGGCCGGGGTCGGTTGAACCCGAGTCCGGCCAATCTCTAGATCCAGCCTGCAACTCGCTACCTCCAACATTGATATTCGACGAAATCCAACTTTGTTCATGGGCATCCCCGGACTTCTCGGGACCCGTGGCGCGCGTAGCCGGATCGTATGACTTCGAGTGGCTCCGGGCCAGTCGAACGGCGATTCGCGCTAGGCTCGGACGAATGGTTCTGGGACTCACTTCATGTCGACCATGACCCCTTTTCGCTCCGCACTCGCGATCGTCGTGTTCTGCGCGCTCGGATGCCTCGACTCATCGGGTGGTGCAGGGATCGACTGCAAGCAGCGGCGCGTCCGTATGAGCGTCGCCTCGAGCCTCCGCGAGGTTGCCTTGTCCCTGCGCGAAGAACTTCTTGCACGCGACAAACCCATCGACGTCGAACTGATCTTCGGCGCTTCGAGCCTGCTTGCTCGCCAACTCGCACTCGGCGCGCCCATGGATGTCCTCGTCTCCGCCGACGCGGAGATCGTGGACGACCTCGTTCGACGTCATCTACTGGCGACTGACTCCGTTGTCGAGTTTGCGCGCGGACGACTCGTGCTGGCTGCCAGTCGCGAATGGCCGCTGCGCAACGTAGGTCTCGATGCGCTCGATTCATCCGAACTAAGACGAATCGCTATTCCGGCGGCTTCGGTTCCGTTGGGCCGTTATGCGCGTGACTGGCTCGAAAGAAGCGGCCGTCTCGCTCAACTCAACGGGAAGATCGTTACGACGGAACACGCTCGCGCAACGCTAACCGCCGTCGATGCTGGACACGCTGATCTGGCCATCGTGTACGAAAGCGATGCGCGACTTGCCCGACATGCCGTCGTGCTCGCGAGTATCGAGACATCCGAGCACGCTCCCATTCGCTATGTGGCGGCCCGCGTCGCCACTGCTCCGCCCTGCGATTCGATCGACGCGGCGATCGCTGCCTGGGCAGATCCGGCCATGACCACACGGCTCACCGGCATCGGCTTCCTCCCGGCCAGTTCCTCGCAGGAATTCTGATCATGGAGTCGAGCCTCGCGATTCTCGGTCTGACTTTACGCGTGGGACTTCTCGCGACACTGCTCTGCCTACCCTTCGCAATTTGCATTGGGTACGGGCTAGCCCGGCGGGCCCTGCCCCTACCGAGCCTGTTGCGCGCGATCGTCTCCCTACCGATGGTCATGCCACCGGTGGCGGTGGGTCTGACTCTGCTCTGGCTGTTCGGCGCGACGAGTCCAATCGCGCCATTGTGGCGATGGCTCGGAATCGAACTGGCATTCACGCCCGGCGCGGCCGTCGTCGCCGCTGCAGTGGTTGGCTTTCCGCTTCTCGCACGAAGTGCGGAACAGAGTTTCGCCGAAATCGACACCCGCTATGAAGAAATTGCACGCACGCTTGGTGCTTCACGTCTATCCACGTTCGTACGCGTCAGTCTGCCGCTCGCTCGCCGCGGCCTACTCTACGGATCACTTCTCTGTTTCACGCGAGCCCTGGGTGAGTTCGGCGCCACAGCCGTCATCGCAGGGATCATTCCCGGCCGCACCGAGACTCTATCGCTCGGTATCTGGTCGAGAATTCAACTGGGTGACGATACCGGCGCCGCGACGTTGGTTGCACTCTCTTTCGCAATTGCACTAGCAAGTATGATCGCCGCCGAACGCTGGCTGGGACCGACCCGCCGATGACGAACGACCGGGGATCTCTACTCCAAGTGCAGCTCGCTCGCCCCGAATTCTGCCTCGACCTGCGACTGGAATGGGAGGCGAAGACGCTCGTTCTTTTTGGTGCGAGCGGATCGGGAAAGACGACGTTGTTGCGCGTCCTGCTCGGTCTAGAGAACGATGTAAAAGCTCTCGCGAAGTTGGCCGGCGATTGGCTCGAAGATCCACGAACAGGATTTCGCCTGCGCGTTCACGAACGTCGATTCGGATGGGTTCCCCAGTCCCCAGGGCTTTTTCCCGATCGCAGCGTCGAACGGAATATCCGTTTCGGTTCGCCACGCCGAGGGGAAACGCCATGGATCCAGCAGGCGATCGAAGTTCTCGAGCTCGGCTCGCTGCTCGCCAGGAGGGTAACTGAGCTATCGGGTGGGGAACGCCAGCGCGTAGCGCTTGCGCGCGCGATCGCGATTCGTCCGCGCGCACTGCTGCTCGACGAACCCCTCGCTTCGCTGGACGTCGCGCTGCGCGCGCGCGTGCTTCCCTACCTTCTGCGAATTCGCGACGAACTCGACCTGCCCCTCGTGTACATCACGCACGACCCCGACGAAGCGATCCTGCTCGGGGACGAAATTGCCGTGCTCGATCGCGGGCAACTGATCGCTCAGGGCGCGCCGCGCGAAACGCTATGGAGTCAGGCGGTCCACTCATTGGCTACACAAGTCAATGTCGAGAATGTATTCGAAGTCACATGCCCCGCGACAAGCGATCCTTCGAGATGCGTGCGGACCGCATTGGGGCTCGAACTCGAGACTCCGTGGCCGATGCTCGCCGGCGAGAAACTCACGCTCGGCATTCGCGCCGAGGATATCCTCGTCGCACTCGACAGGCCGAGTCGGATCTCGGCCCGCAATCTTTGCCCGGGTCGCGTCGCGAGAATCGATGCCCAGTCGGACCATGTGCTGATCCATGTGGATGTCGGAGCGGATCGGCTGATTGCCAAGCTCACCGCAGGCGCTGTCGAAGACCTCAGACTCACGTCGGGCTCGGACGTTTTCCTCATCATCAAGTCCCAGGCGCTGCGCAGAATACGCTGAACCGGGTTCTTTACCTAACAGACGAACTATTCCGTCCGCGCCCTCGGATTCGAATCTTCGACGACTCGAACGCGCGTCACTCGACTGCCCGACACGTCGGTACATTCGAGGCGATAACCGGGCAATTGGACCCACTCGCCGTTCCGCGGTGCGCGCTCGAGGGTATTGAAGATCAACCCTCCGATCGTGTCGCCCTTCTCGGCGGGCACCTGCCATCCGGTCTCGCGATTGAAATCGAGGACCTTGATGCGGCCGAGCACTTCGTAGCTCTCGTCGCGAAGTTTACGGATCGTCAACAGTTCCTCGGAATCGAACTCGTCTCGAATCTCACCGACGATCTCTTCGAGGATATCTTCCTGCGTCACGAGTCCCTGCGTAACGCCAAACTCGTCTTTCACGAGAGCAACATGACAGAACGCGCGCTGCATCTCGGTAAGCAAACGGAGAATCGGCTTTCGCTC
>JAQBEG010000674.1:0-3647 GCA_032123985.1 Deltaproteobacteria bacterium | reverse complement strand
TCGCGTCGATGGAGCGCTGCTCGAGGAACTCGAGGAGATTCTGTTTACGGCAGATATTGGTGTCCCGACGGCGGAGTCATTGCTCGAGCGCGTGCGATCCGAGGGACAGGGGGCGGACGGCGAACTCGTCCGAGATCTTCTCAAACAGTCGATGGGTGACATGCTCGCCGCGGCCGAACGCAGTGATGACGTCTTCGCGTTGAATGGCAAGCCGCACGTCATTCTCGTTCTCGGTGTCAACGGCGCAGGTAAGACGACCACGATCGGCAAACTCGCGGCTAAGCATCGAGCGCTCGGGCGGAGCGTTCTGCTCGGCGCGGGCGACACATTTAGAGCGGCCGCCATCGAGCAACTTCAGGCCTGGGGCGATCGTGTCAATTGCGACGTCGTCGCCGGCGAAGCCGGGGGGGACCCGGCGTCGGTGGCTTTCGATACCGTCAAGGCAGCGGTCGCTCGAGGGATGGACGTTGCCATCATCGACACCGCTGGGCGTCTTCAAACCAAAAAGCCGCTGATGGAGGAACTCGGGAAGATCGTTCGCGTGATCGGTCGCGACATTCCGGATGCGCCCCATGAGATTCTGCTGGTGCTGGATGCCAACACCGGGCAGAACGCGATTTCGCAGGCAAAGCTCTTCACCGAGGTCGCCGCTGTTACCGGACTCGTTCTTACGAAGATGGATGGTACGGCCAAGGGCGGCGTGATCGTCGGGCTTGCCCATGAGTTCCGCATCCCCGTACTTTTCGTCGGCGTAGGCGAAGGGATAGACGATCTCCGGGAATTCGATTCGACCGAGTTCGTCGACGCACTTTTCGGCGATAGCGGTGACTAAGGTCGCCCGCGCGGCATGTCAGGGCGCAGCTGCCAAGGGGAGGGATTGAACGTGGCTGGATTCGTACTCGCGTTGGATCAGGGGACGACCTCCTCTCGTGCATTGCTCTTCGATACGAGTGGTTCGATCCAGAGCGTCGATCAGCTCGAATTTTCCCAGTCCTTCCCGAAGCCTGGATGGGTCGAGCACGATCCGAATGAGATCTGGGATAGCCAGTTGACGGCCGCGCGGGCAGCGCTTGCCAAGGTGAAGGTCGAGGCCGGCGACGTTGCGGCAATCGGGATCACGAATCAGCGCGAGACCGCGGTCGTCTGGGATCGTCGAACTGGCGAGCCGATCTATCCAGCAGTCGTATGGCAGTCGCGTCAGTCTTCGGGCATCTGTGACGCGCTTCGGGCGAAGGGGCTCGAGGAGGAAATCAGATCGCGGACCGGCCTGCTGATCGACTCCTACTTCTCCGGAACCAAGATTCGATTCATTCTCGACGCGGTACCGGGCGCACAGTCGCGTGCCGAAGCCGGCGAGCTCTGTTTCGGCACGATCGACACATGGCTCATCTACAAGCTCACGAAGGGGCGTGTCTTCGCAACCGAGCCCTCGAACGCCTCGCGGACGCTGCTCTTCAATATCCATGACGGCGACTGGGACGATGTGCTTCTCGACGCCCTCGACGTCCCCCGGGCGATGCTCGCGGAGGTTCGTGATTCGAGTGGCGTGTTCGGGGAAACCGACCCGGAATGGTTTGGCGCAGCGATTCCGATTGCGGGCGTGGCGGGGGATCAGCAGTCAGCGCTCTTTGGGCAGGGTTGCGTGACGGAGGGACGCACGAAGAACACTTATGGCACGGGATGCTTCTTGCTGATGAATACGGGCGCAGAGGCGCCGCGATCGGAAGCGGGGCTGATCACGACCGTCGCCTGGAAACTGGAAGGCGAACTGACTTACGCGCTGGAAGGGTCGATCTTTGTCGCAGGCTCAGCGGTTCAATGGCTGCGTGACGGCCTCGAATTCGTGACGCACGCGCGAGAGACCGCTGCACTCGCGAACAGCGTGCCCGATACGGGCGGCGTCTACGTTGTACCGGCTTTTGTTGGGCTCGGTGCACCCTATTGGGACGAAGCGGCACGCGGCACGATCGTCGGAATTACCCGGGGCACAACGCGTGCCCATATTACGCGTGCGACCCTCGAGGCGATCGCGTATCAGACGCGCGATGTCACGACCGCAATGGAACAAGATTCTGGCATCGCCCCGGCCGTACTTCGTGTCGATGGCGGCGCGTGCGAGAACGACTTCCTGATGCAATTTCAGGCCGATATCCTGGGAATCGCGGTCGAGCGGCCTAGCGTCCTCGAAGCCACCGCGATGGGTGCCGCGACGTTGGCGGGCCTCGGTGTTGGTTTCTGGCGCGATCGCTCCGAACTGGATGCGTGTGTCGGCCCGGCGACGTTATTCGAACCCAAGATGTCGGAGGACGAGCGTGAGTCCCGCTATCGAAATTGGCTTCGTGCTGTCGAGCGATCGCGCGCGTGGGTCGAGGTTGACCGATGACACGTCCGCTGGTGATCGCGCACCGAGGGTCATCGGGGGCGCGACCCGAAAACACTCTTGCCGCCTTCGAACACGCCGTGGAAGAGGCGGCCGATATGATCGAGACCGACCTGCATTTGAGTCGTGACACGGTCGTTGTGATTCATCACGACCCAGAATTAGAGCGGCTGGGCGAGGAAGGTGAGATTCGGGATCGCACCGCATCGGAACTCGCGTTGATGAACGCGGCGCCGGGGGCCGAGATCAGTGAGAAGATGCCCACGCTGCTCGACATTCTCGATAGATTCGGCGACCGAATCCAGTTCAATCTGGAACTCAAGGTCGGGGCGAATGACGTCGCCTACGAGGGGCTCGAAGACATTGTCGTGTCCGCCGTCGAAGAGCGCGGGCTCATGTCCCGCATCCTCTTTTCGAGCTTCTACGACCCTGTACTCGCTCGTCTGCGTGATCGAAGTGCCGCTGCGCGCATCGCATTGCTGATCTCCCCTCGGGGCAATATCGCAATTCTCGATCGGGCGGCTCGGGTGGCGGCGGAGGCAATCAACCCCGATATCAGGCTCGTGACCGAGGATCTCGTGCGGCAGGCGCATCGGGCAGGGCTTTGCGTCTATCCCTATACCGCGAACGATTCGAACGAGATGGCCCGCCTGCTCGACTGCGGAGTGGATGGAATTATCACGAACCATCCAGCCCGCCTCCGCGCGCTTTTGCACGAACGCGAGAGGCCTTGAGAGGGGCTGACTTGCCACTTCCGGGTGCCGCCCAATCCGGTTGACTTTCAGGGGTCGCTGGCTTAGTTTGGCAAGCTGGAAAAACGTTGGACCCGCGGTGACTTAGCACTCCGCGGGTCGACCTTCGATGACGCGATGACAGCTGCTGCACAAGACCCGAACAGATGGCGACGGTGCGTTCAAGGGCCGGCGACGAAGCGCCATCGGTGATGGGTCGACCCAAACGCCTCGATTCAACCGAGTTTGACTCGGAACGCGACTCCTGAATCGCTCGATACGCAAATTTGCGCATCAGCCGTCAAAGGTCGAGCCACGTTCATGGGAGTCGCCGGTGAAGCGGAGCTCTCGAACTGCGACGGCGCCGTTCGGGTACAGCGATATACGTCGGGCAATGTTGAGCAACGAGCAAGACGCCCAGGACAGGAAGGAAAGCTGAGCGCGACCATGACTCGATCCGCACTGCCGCCGAAGCGGGGTCTCTACGACCCCTCGCTCGAACACGATGCGTGTGGCATCGGCTTCGTCGCCGATCT
>JAQBEG010000673.1:0-4135 GCA_032123985.1 Deltaproteobacteria bacterium | reverse complement strand
GAACTCACTGTGATGGACTGCTCCTTGTCCGTCGCGAGATCCCGTGCAGAGACGCTCACGATTCCGTTCGCATCGATGTCGAAGCTGACTTCGATTTCGGGCTCGCCCTTGGGCGCAGGCCGAATGCCAGAGAGTACGAATTCGCCCAGCAGATCGTTATCTGGGGCCATGTCGCTCTCTCCCTGCAACACTCGAATCTTGACTGCGGACTGATCGTCACGGGTCGTCGTAAAGATATGGCCCTTGCTGACCGGCACAGTCGTATTTCGCTCGATCAACCGTGCGAAATGCCCCCCGTAGGTTCCGATGCCAAGCGACAAGGGAGTGACATCGAGCAGCAGCATGTCGTTGTCGTCGTCGAGCAGCGCGGCCGCTTGAACCGCTGCGCCGAGACCGACGACCTCGTCGGGATTCACACCTTTGTGTGGCCGCTTGCCGAAGAACTCAGCCACGCGACGTTGTACGAGCGGCATGCGCGACTGACCCCCGACCAGCACAACCTGGTCGATGTCCGAAGCCTGCACGCCGGCGTCGGCACAGCATTGCTCGACGTTCTTCAACGTCCCCTCGACGACGTCATGCACGAGACTTTCTAGATTCTCGCGCGTCAGCTGGTAGTTCAAATGTCGCGGACCATCGGCATCGCTCGCGATGAAGGGCAGGTCGATCTCGACTACATCGCGCATCGAGAGATCACATTTGCCCTTTTCTGCGGCGTCCTTGAGCCTCTGGAGAGCCATCGTATCGCTGCGAAGATCCATGCCCTCGCTCTCCTCGAACCATTCAACGAGATGCTGGACGATACGTCGATCGAAATCCTCTCCACCGAGGAAGGTATTACCCGACGTTGCGAGCACTTCGACGACGCCATCGGACATGTCGAGGATCGAGATGTCGAAAGTTCCACCGCCGAGGTCGTAGACCGCGATCTTCTCCTCGACATTTCGATTCATGCCGTACGCCAGCGCCGCTGCAGTGGGTTCATTGATGATACGAAGGACCTCGAGCCCCGCGATCTTGCCGGCGTCCTTGGTACATTGGCGCTGAGTATCATTGAAGTAGGCCGGAACGGTGATCACCGCCTCCTGAACGGTCTCGCTCAAATACTCCTCAGCGACGCGCTTCATCTCGCGAAGGATGATGCCCGCGATCTCCGGACAGGTGAACGACTTCCCACCGGCTTTGATTCGGGGATCGTCGTTGGGTCCACGCACGATTTCGTAAGGTGAGAAATCGATCGACTTCTGGACCTCCGGGTCGTCAAAACGACGTCCGATCAGGCGCTTCGCTGCCGAGACGGTATTGCGAGCGTTCGTGATGGCCTGGCGTTTGGCCGGATGTCCGACCAGGCGCTTGCCGTCCTGTGAAATCCCGAACATCGAGGGCGTCGTCTTATACCCCCCCGAATTCGGAATCACGGTCGGCTGGCCATTTTCGACCACCGCTACACATGAATTCGTCGTCCCTAGATCGATTCCGATCACTCGGCTCATGATTTCCCTCCTCGAGCGGCATTGCGCGCTCCCATTCGCACGGAGGCAAGAGCGCGCCGTGCATCCAGATTTTCATCGTCCAGTTTGAGAGCCGTCTCGAAAGCGACTGTCGCCGCTTGGAGATCATTTCGTTCTCGATGTATTTGACCCATCAGCGTGTGATATGCGGCCACATCCGGCGTTCGTTCGATGAGCGTTTCGACGTGGCCCTGCGCGGATTCGAGTTTGCCGAGCTGCATACAGACTCGAGCCGCTCGATCGTTCAATCGGGGGTCATGCGGGCGATAAATCAAGACATCTTCGAGCAACTTGAGCGCCTCGCGCAGCTCCCCATCGCTCATCCGGTCGCTCGCCGACTCGAGCAACTTCGTCGCGCGCGCTCCGGCCGCCTCCAATCGAATGCTGCCGAGCGCCTCCTTGAACTCGGCGCGCGCCGGATCGAAGCTGATCGCGATTCGGATATTGGCCTCGGCCTCGGAGAGGCGACCCGCTTTCTGGGAGACCTCCGCAGCCCGAAAAATCTGCTGTGCTTGTGCGCGCCGGGCTGCGATCCCCGCGTGATCGATTTTGAAGGGCATCCGCTGACGAAGCCGCTCGAGCTTGGTCAGCTGTTTCGGCTTCGCGGGGTCCTGATCCGCAACCGGGTCGGCCGAAAAAATGGACGAACGGACGACATCCGGCTGTCCCGCCGGATGACGCTGGTTCTCGACCCCGCACAGGTCAGGATCCGAGAGCATTTCGTGTGCCTCGAGAACCTTCTTGAAGATTCGTTCGAGCCGCGCCGTATGGTCTCCGATCTGCTTGCGAAAGTAGCGATCCGGATGAAACTCCTTCGAGAGCTTGAAATAGGCGCGCTTGACGATCTTCGGCTCCGAACCCTTGGGCACGCCTAGCAGCTCGTGATACGGCAATCCCAGAGAAGCTTCGAATTCGAGGATCCGGCGCTGTACGGCGAGGTCGATATCGAGATGATCGTCGAGCAAACTTTCGTCGATCGGCAGGATCGGGTAAGACTCTGATGGAGCCTCCGCCGCATCGACGGGGTCGGGCTCGGCCGCGATGGATTCGGTTGCCGGAGTCGATGGAGACGCGCATGCCTCACCAACGACATCGAGCAGTCCCTCTTCGACCCATCGCGAGACGCACGAGTCTGCCTGATCGACCGGAATACCGCCCATCTCTCTGAGCAGGCGCCAAGGCGTCGTGCCATCGATTCGCGAAAGCAGATAGCCCTCCGCCGCAGTCAAACTCAACTGCGTCGCGTCACAATCCGCCGCGAGGGCAAATATCTGCCCCATTGGATCCTGAGCCTGCTTCACGCCCTGCATCCACCTCTCCAGGGGAGCCGCGACCAAGACGAGCCCCCACCGCAGTCTCATCGGCCGGCAATGTTCGAAGTCTGAGCAGTCATGCGTTGCATCGGGGCGTCTGCGAAGGATTCTGCATGAACGAAAGCTGCGGTCCCCCGCGGGACTCGATAGCCGTCCGATGTCGCCCCCGATCGCAAGCGAATTTGCGATCCAGGCGTTCTAGCGCGCGAGTAGACGCTCGAGGATTGCGTTCTGGGCGTGGAGCCGGTTCTCGGCCTGATCGAAGACGAGGCTTCGCGGTCCATCGAGGACCCCTGCGGTCACTTCTTCGCCGCGGTGGGCGGGGAGGCAGTGCATCAGGTACGCATCCGCCGTGTGTGAGAGCAGCTCGGCATTCACCTGGTAGGGCCGAAAGATTTCGCGTCGCTGTGCGGCCTCTTCCTCCTGGCCCATGCTGGTCCAGGTATCCGTGTAGACAAAATTTGCATCCTTGACTGCGACGAGCGGATCGTCACCAACGACGATCTCAGCCCCGCTGGCCTTGGCCAACGCCCGAGCCTGCGCGAGCGCGCGGGCGGCCGGCGGGTGGGTCGAGGGCGTCGCCACTCTCAGTCGAAGGCCCAGAACCGCCGCAAGCAAGATCAGCGAATTCGCAACATTATTTCCGTCGCCAACGTAGGCGATCGTCGCGTCCGTCGGCTTCATCACGCCGCAGACCGTGACGAGATCCGCCATCGCCTGACAGGGATGGAGATAATCGGTTAGCCCGTTGATGACGGGGATCGTCGCGTCCCGTGCGAGTTTTTCGACGAGCTCGTGGCTGAACGTGCGCGCCACCAGACAATCGACCCATCGCGAGAGGCTCCGCGCAACATCGGCAGGGCTTTCGCGTGTCCCGATCCCGATCTGTTCCGGCTTGAGCAGAATCGCGTGCCCGCCGAGTTGGGCAATTCCCGCCTCGAATGTGACATGGGTTCGCAACGAAGGCTTCTCGAAATACATCGCGAGAATCCGGCCTTCGAGTGTGCGCGGCCGTTTGCCACTCCGATGATCGCTTCGAAGCGCCAGGGCGCGATCGGCCATCAACCACAGGTCGTCTGCGGCCCAGTCGGCGACCGTTACAAAATCCTTGGGCATAATATCTCCGTCGCCACTCAGGGAACGATTAGGGTCCCGATTCCGGCATCGTCACTGAAGATCTCGAGCAAGATGGCGTGGACGACACGCCCGTCCACGATATGTGTACACGCCACGTTGCCCGACAGGGCCTGAATACAGCATTCCATCTTTGGGATCATTCCGCCCTTGATCGTACCGTCGACGATCAGCCGA
>JAQBEG010000672.1:0-2603 GCA_032123985.1 Deltaproteobacteria bacterium | reverse complement strand
ACGCGAAATCTTCGCCAGCCCCAAGACGCTGCTCTCCGGCGTTTTCGCGCCACGGGGCAAGGCCATCGCAGTTGACGGCGGCTTTCGAGTCGACGGCCAATGGCAATGGGGCTCGGGCACGCAAAATGCCGATTGGATCTTGGCGGGCTGCCAGGTCATTCGCGACGGCAAGCCGGAATTGCTCCAGAACGGCACTCCGCGCTCCCGGATGATGCTCTTGCCGGCGGATCAGATCGAGTTTCTCGACACGTGGTACGTATCCGGACTCGCGGGTACGGGCAGTACGGATTTTGCGATTCGGGATACTTTCGTACCAGAAAGTCACGCGATTGGAATCGGCGTCGACGGACCCCTTCCACGGCCGCTCTATGCGTTCCCGCAATTCGGCTTGCTCGGCATGGGCATCGCGGCAGTCTCGTTAGGCCTCGCTCGCGCTGCGATCTCTGAACTGACCGAGATCGCCGGCGGAAAGACGCCTTCCGGAAGCTCACGACCGCTCGCGGACCGACCCGCATCTCAGGCGGAGGTCGCGCGCGCAGAGGCGACGCTGCGCTCCGCACGTGCCTTCTACTACGAGGCGATCGAAGCAGCCTGGCAGGCCGCTCAAAGCTCCGGTCGCATCGAGACAGAACATCGCCGAGACATTCGCCTGGCCACGACGTTTGCAACGCACGCCTGTGCCGAAGCCGTCGACCGCATGTACAACCTGGGAGGCGGAACTTCGGTCTACCAACGCTCTCCACTCCAACGAATCTTTCGAGACGTTCATGTCGCAACCCAGCACATGATGGTGAGCCAAGCGACGCTCGAACTGACCGGACGACTCCTTCTCGGCGTCGAAACCGACGTCTCCATGCTCTAGTCGTGGCGGATTCAGTCGACCCATCTCTCGCGCTTCGCCCGCGTGTAGGAACACTCGCTGATCACGAGATGTTGACCGGCCCCCTCGACCGAAGACGGTCACTCTTGTCACGTGCACGTGCCGCTGGTCTCGACCACGTCTTCGTGGCCGATCACATCAGCTTCTTCACGGGCATGGGCATGGACGGACTGATTCAGGCGGCGACGATCGCCGCCCTCGAACCGGAGCTGCGGATTCACATCGGCGTCTATCTGCTGGCGCTACGGCATCCGCTCCCGGTCGCGCGTCAGATCGCTTCGCTCGCGGAATCCGCACCCGGCCGAATCGTGCTGGGCGTTGGGGTCGGGGGAGAGGACCGTCACGAAATCGAAATCTGCGGCGTAGATCCTGCGACACGAGGACGACGAACAAACGAAACGTTGATCGCGCTGCGCGGCCTTCTCAGCGGTTCAGCCGTTTCTCATCGATGCGAGTTCTTCGAGTTCGAAGACGCGTTGATCCGTCCTGCGCCAGACCCTGCCGTGCCGATCGTGATCGGGGGACGATCGAATGCGGCGATTCAGCGGGCTGCACTTCTGGGCGACGGATGGCTCGGAGTCTGGTGCTCTCCGCGGCGGTTCGCCGAAGTCGTCGCCGAAATTGACGAAGTCAGTGCTACACGCGAATTGCCAAGGCCTTCGAGCTGGGACCACGGGCTCCAGGTCTGGGTCGGACTCGATGACGATCGGACGCGTGCTCGAGCACGTCTCGGCGCCGCCATGGAGCGCATGTATCAGATCCCTTTCGAACAATTCGAGCGGTACAGCCCGTTTGGGAGCGCTGCGGAAATCGCGGACGCTCTTGCGCCTTACGTCGAATCCGGCTGTCGACACTTCAATGTGATGCCAATCGCGATGTCGACGGAGGAGGCCATCGACGGCACGGCCGAGATTCGAGAGCGCCTCGGCGCGAACGGTTAAGAAGTAACGCCCGGTCTTCGCCACCGACTCAGGGCATCACGATCTCGAACGTGGGCGAGAATCGTTCAAAGAGACCGCCGAAGCGGGCGAGTGCGATCAATCCTCCTTCTAGAGAGGCACGCTTCTGAAGAAGCAATTTCGGAAGCTTCGTGCGGCCGGACAGTACACCCACGAAATCCGATCGGTCGATCCGAAGCACGATCGTCGGATCCGCTGTCCGACGTCCCGCGTGATAACGCAGCACGCCATTCGCGATTTCGAGCAACCACTGCTCATCTCGGTCGGCGAACTCGAGCTCAATGGTCATCTCCACGTCGGCAGCCTCCTCCCCGTCGAGACTGATCGCGAGATAATCAAAGAACATGTCAGAACTCATGCCGGCGAGAATTTCGGGGCTCGTCGGCGAAGTCACTGGACTGGCCAGATCAGAATCGATCTCACGTAGCTCCTGTGCACCCGTGAGGTAGAAGTTTCGCCAGGGCCCGGACTCCGACTGGTATCCAAGCTGCTCGAGAGCATCGGCCTCGAGCCAGCGGGCCTGTTCATTCTCCGGATCCGCAAAGACCAGGTGCTTCACGACCTCCGCGACCCAGCGATAGTCGCCGCGCTCATAGGCCGCGCGAGCATTCCCGAGCAGGGCATCGGCCCCGCCAGCCAGCTCCACATAGCGCCGTCCTGCCTCGACGGGTGGATGCGGATTCAGGTTGGCCGGATTGCCATCGAAAAATCCGAGATAGAGTTGATAGGTCGCCTTCGAATTGTGATTCACCGTCCCGTAGTAG
>JAQBEG010000671.1:0-8796 GCA_032123985.1 Deltaproteobacteria bacterium | reverse complement strand
GCCACCGGCGCCCTTGGGCTCCGGTTTGTCAGCGATCATGGCTTCCGTGGTCAGCAGGAGGCCCGAACCCGACGCTGCGTGCTGCAGCGCCGTGCGGACGACTTTGGTCGGGTCGATGACACCGGCCTTGATCAGGTCCTCGTAGGTCTCGGTAGCCGCGTTGAAGCCGTGGGCTCCCTTCAGCCCCTTGACCTTGTCGACCACGATCGAACCTTCGATGCCCGCGTTCTCGGCGATGTAGCGCAGAGGAGCTTCGATGGCGCGGCGGATGATATTGATCCCCGCGATCTGCTCGTCGTTTTCGCCGGCAAGCTTGTCGAGAGCGGATGCGCAGCGAAGCAATGCCACGCCGCCGCCAGGCACGATGCCCTCTTCGACAGCCGCACGTGTTGCGTGGAGCGCATCTTCGACGCGCGCCTTCTTTTCCTTCATCTCGCTCTCAGTGGCCGCACCGACCTTCACGACAGCCACACCGCCGACGAGCTTGGCGAGGCGCTCTTGCAGCTTCTCACGGTCGTAGTCGGAGGTGGTCGATTCGACCTGGCCGCGGATCTCGGAACATCGACCTTCGATGTCCTTCTTGGTGCCAGCGCCGCCGATGATGGTCGTGTTGTCCTTATCGATGGAGATGCGCTTGGCAGAACCGAGGTCCTTGAGAGTCACGTTCTCGAGCTTGAGACCCAGCTCTTCTGCGATGACCTGACCCCCCGTAAGGATCGCCATGTCCTGGAGCATCGCCTTGCGGCGATCGCCGAAGCCGGGTGCTTTCACCGCACACACGTTGATCGTGCCGCGGATCTTGTTCACGACGAGTGTCGCGAGGGCTTCGCCGTCGATGTCCTCGGCGACGATCAGCAAGGGCTTACCGGCACGAGCGATCTGCTCGAGGAGCGGAAGGAGATCCTTCATGTTGCTGATCTTCTTCTCGTGAAGAAGAATCACTGGCTCTTCGAGGGCGACTTCCATGCTCTCGGGATCGGTCACGAAGTAGGGCGAGAGATAGCCGCGGTCAAACTGCATACCCTCGACCACGTCGAGCTCGGTCTCGAGGCTCTTGCCCTCTTCGACCGTGATGACGCCTTCTTTGCCGACCTTGTTCATCGCTTCCGCGATAATCTTGCCGATCGTCTCGTCCGAATTGGCGGAGATGGTGCCGATCTGCGCGATCTCGTTCGAATCCCGCGTGGGCTTCGAAATCTTGCCGAGCTCTTCGGTGATGGCGATGACGCCCTTGTCGATACCGCGCTTGAGATCCATGGGATTCATGCCGGCTGCGACGAGCTTGCTGCCCTCACGGAAGATCGCCTGGGCGAGCACGGTGGCCGTCGTGGTTCCGTCACCCGCGATATCCGAGGTCTTGGAAGCGACCTCCTTCACCATCTGGGCGCCCATGTTCTCGAACTTGTCGGCGAACTCGATCTCCTTGGCGACAGTGACGCCGTCCTTGGTGATCGTGGGAGAGCCGAAGCTCTTGTCGATGATGACATTTCGGCCCTTCGGGCCGAGCGTCACACGAACCGCGTTCGCGAGACCATCGACGCCGGCCAGGATCTTTGCCCGCGCGTCTTGATTGTAAATGACTTCTTTGGCCATGATTCGAGCCTCCTATTCGTAGATCGCGAGGACGTCGTCCTCACGAATGATGATGTGCTCGTCGCCGTCGACGTTGACGTCGGTGCCGGCATACTTGCTGAAGAGGATGCGGTCGCCCTTATTGACGCCGGGTTCGGCGATGTTGCCGTTCTCGAGGGTTTTGCCGGGGCCAACAGCTGCGACAATCCCTTCCTGCGGCTTCTCCTTGGCGGAGTCAGGGATGATGATTCCCCCAGTGGTCTTCTCTTCCTCATCCACGCGCTTGACGAGGATTCGGTCCTGGAGCGGACGGATTTTCATGAATCGCCTCTCTGAATGGCCTCTTCAAATTTCGAAAAGGCCGGGTTGGTTAGCGAACCCTCGCCCAACGCCTACGGTGTGGACTCGGAATTCAGCCAGAATCATTCGCGATGGCCGTCCGGTTGAGCCGGCCGACGGTTGGCAGTCGGAGCCTCCAAGTGCCAGTGGCGGCGCAAGCTAAACATTTCCGGGGTTGAGTCAACCGCACCACGGCTAAAGGCGTAGAAAAAATTCCACAGATGAAGTCGCCGGTTGACTTTCGCCTCGGTTTCGTCAGCATCCCGGGGCGAAAGAACGTCGAAGGAGCTTCATCGGGATGGACAATCGGATGGACACGACAGTCGAGAAGAGCGCCATAAAAGCCAAGGCGGGGAATTCACGCATGAGCACGACTACGACCGCGACGATGGCGCTGACGAAGCGACAGCGACAGATCTACGACTACATCTCGCGGTTCGTAGAGGAAGAGGGCTACTCGCCGAGCCTCGAGGAGATCGCCTCTGCATTCGGACTTTCGTCCGTCGCCACCGTCCATAAGCACGTGAAGCACCTGGTCGACAAGGGCTACCTCCGAAAGGCCTGGAATCGATCTCGTTCCGTCGAGCCCGTTCCCGCTTCGGATGCCGCTGAAAGCATCCATTTGCCGATTCTGGGCTCTGTTGCGGCTGGGCGTCCGATCGAGGCCATTGAGCCCGAGGCGGGGATGGCTGAAATGTTTCCGGTACCGGCGGCGATGGCACTCGGGAGCCAGGATCACTACATCCTTCGTGTGCGCGGTGACTCCATGATCGAGGACCAGATTTGCGACGGCGACATGGTGGTGATCGAAGGGCGAAAAGACGCCCGAAACGGTGAGACCGTCGTAGCCCTCATCGATGGGGCGGAAGCGACCCTCAAACGCTTCTACCGCAATGGCGCCGACATAAAGCTCGTTCCCGCTAATCACACGATGTCGCCGATGGAATTCCATGCCTCACAGGTCGAAATTCGTGGCGTCGTACGCGGTCTGATTCGCCAATATTGAGTGGAAGTCGGCCCAAGTCTAGTCCGGGCTCTTTCGTGAGCGCGCAGGTCATCTCGCGAAGTGGGGCGCAAGCCGACCGGCATGATGACCGTTCTGACTCGCTCTCGATTGCGGGCTAGCCTTATCTCCTGCGAACAGGGGTGCCGATTACTCGCCGAGGCGCGAGCCATCGATGCGCCGATACTGGTTGGAGACGAGTAGGATGAAGTCGACGGTCGATCCGCCGGACCCGATCGAGGGTTATGTGGAGGGAATCCTCAAGGAATTGGGGGAGAATCCGAGTCGAGATGGACTCGAGAAGACGCCGCTTCGAGTGTCGAAGGCGATGCGATTCTTTACGCAGGGCTACAAGCAGGACCCCGCGGAGGTTCTGACCGGTGCCCTGTTCGACGTCGACTACGACGAACTCGTCGTAGTGCGGGATATCGACTTTTACAGCCTGTGTGAGCACCACATGGTGCCCTTCTTCGGGCGGGTTCATGTCGCGTATATCCCGAATGGAAAGGTCGTCGGACTTTCCAAGATTCCGCGCACGGTCGAGATTTTCGCGAGAAGGCTACAGGTCCAGGAACGCCTCACGATGGACATCGCGCAGACGATCGAAGCGATTCTGAAGCCTAGAGGCGTAGGCGTCGTCATCGAGGCGAAGCATCTCTGCATGATGATGCGTGGCGTCGAGAAACAGAACACCTCGGCGATTACGAGTTCGTTGCGTGGCGTCTTCGAATCCGATCCGAAGACACGATCCGAGTTCATGGATTTGATTCGGCACCGCACAGGATCATTCGCCTAGCGAAATCGAGTATCCATTCGAGAGATCGCTCTTCGGTTTAGGATGGTCTGAGGTCGAGGTCGAGGTCGTAGTCAGCTACCGAGTGCGAGTTCTGCATTCACCTTGAGCCGCCCTGACAACTCGAGCCGGTTTCGGTAGTCGTTGATCCAGGTCTGAAGGATGAGGTTCTGCTTCGCCGCAAGGCCCCGTTCCCGTCGCGCGCTTCGCTCGGCGGCGATCGTTTCGACACTCGGATTGGAGCGTTCTAGAACCTGAACCAACACGCGGCGGCCAGCCAGCTCGAAGATCTCACGACTGCTCTCGCCCTCCTCGAGCGTGAACACGGCCGCGAGGAGTTCTTGGGCCGGTCCGATGCCAGGGATGAAGCCGTCGTTACGGCGCTTTACGGCGGGTGTACGTTCCACGTTGATGGCCTGGGTCCGGGCGGCATCTTCGAGGCTGCTGCCAGATGCGATCGCGGCCGCGAGCGCATCTCCGATGCGATTCGCCCGGTCGATTGCCGCGGCTTCGGTCGCCTGCTGTCTAGCCAGTGAGAGCCGAGAGAACTCGAACGAGGCCACCACGGGTGCAATCTTTTCGTCGACTCGGATCACGTGAAATCCGTATGTCGATCGAACGACGTCCGATATGGCGCCCGATTCCAGGGAGAATGCCGCCTCGTCAAGCGCAGGGTCATTGTCGCCTCGGGCAAAAAGACCGAGATCCCCACCGTTCTGGGCGGTGCCTACGTCCTCCGAGATTTCCTCCGCGACGATCGAGAAGTCCTCGCCCGCAACAATTCTGTCATGCGCGGCTTCAGCGCGGCCTCGAGCCTCGCTCTCATACTCTACGGATGCGTCTTGGGCCGCCAGGATGAGGATATGGCGCGCTCGGACCCGCTCAGGCTCCGCGAAGCCGTCGCCTGATTGGCCGTTGAGGGTCTGGAGCTCGTAGAGTGTTCTGAGTTCGGCCTCGTGGGAATTCGAATAGGCCTCGATTGCGTCGTCGTCGAGGGCTTCCGCGGCCGGTAGCGCGCCTGCGTCCAGGGAGACGTACGCGAGGCGCACTTCTTCAAGCTCGTAGCGGGATAGGAGGTCGATCTCAGCATCGGAGAGGGTGGTCTGGCCGATCAACAACCAGACGAGCTTCTGTCCGAGCAGACTTCGGGTGTAGCTTTGGATGAAGGCCCGTTGGCCTCCATACTCGTATTCCGCGAAACGATCGAATGCCTCGGGGCTGAAGCGGCCGTCACCGTCGATGAATAGGGGATTGGCCTGGACGACTCGGCGAAGCTCGTCCTGGGTGACCTGAAGCCCCATCTCTTCTGCGGCCGTCGATAGAACTACGGAATTGATCAATGTGCCAAGTGCCTGGGAATCGACGTATCGATTGGCACCGAGTTGGTCGTACGACTCGCCCAGTTCCTGCCGTAACCGCGCCTCGGTGTTGTATTTTTCGCGCGCGAAGTCTCGCGAACCCAGCCGCACGTCGTCGAGTTGGACGATTGTGTTTCCCGCAGGGGTCGAGGGACCAAAGCTGCCGCCCACGCCGAGAAAGAACACGAACACGAGTCCGATGATGCTCACGAAGATCAGGGTCAGCCAACGTTGGCCTTTGCGGAAGGAGTCGAGCAATGGGGACCTCGTTCGGGTAAAAGCAGTCTCAATCAAATCAATCGACGACGGCGTCGCGTGCTGAGCTTACGAAACCTGCGCGACTACGGCCAAGGTTGATCATCCATCGTATGCGCGGCGAGATGGATTTCTGGAACGAACCCGAATCGGCCAGGGTCAGCCAACCAGACGGGGACTGCAAAACGACATTTCGCGTTGCTCGTCTCGCGGCTCGCTGTTATTTTGTGCCTGTCCATTTGGGGCGAAACAAGTCGGAGTTTCGGGTATTTAGCGAATCAGTCGCCCCGTGGGGTGTCGAAGATTGGCTGCTCCCGTGCGATCTCGACAACGCGAATCATCGATCGAATCATCGATCGTCCAAGGAGTGGGAATTTGATCATCGACACCGTCCTCGGCTGGTTTTCGAACGATCTGGCGATCGATCTCGGGACCGCAAACACACTCGTGTATGTGAAGGGTCGCGGCATCGTCGTGTCCGAGCCGAGCGTGGTGGCTGTGTCGCGCGATTCGCGTGGACCGGATCGAGTGCGCGCTGTCGGTAAAGCGGCGAAGGAGATGCTAGGCCGGACACCGGCTCACATCGTCGCAATTCGGCCGCTCAAGGACGGTGTGATCGCCGACTTCGACATCACGGAAGCGATGCTTCGCTATTTCATTAGGCGTGTACATGACCGTCGCACGCTAGTTCGGCCCAGAATAGTCATCGCAGTTCCCTCCGGTATCACAGAGGTCGAAAAACGCGCCGTGCGCGAGAGCGCAATGCTCGCTGGAGCGCGAGAGGTCTACCTCATCGAAGAGCCGATGGCGGCGGCGATCGGCGCAGGTCTGCCCGTCACGGAGCCTTCGGGCAACATGATCGTCGACATCGGGGGCGGCACGACGGAGGTCGCAGTCATCTCGCTTTCGGGCATCGTCTATTCGAATTCTACGCGCGTGGGTGGCGACAAGATGGATGAAGCCATCATCAACTATGTGAAACGCAAGTACAACCTGCTGATCGGTGAGCGTTCCGCAGAGAAGATCAAGATTCGTATCGGCACTGCGTATCCGACAGACGCGATCGAGTCGATGGAGATCAAGGGCCGCGACCTGGTTCTCGGGATACCGAAAACGCTCGAACTCAAATCGGAAGAAGTTCGTGAAGCGTTGGCCGAGCCAGTGAATGCGATCGTCGAGAGCGTCAAGATGGCACTCGAGAAGACGCCCCCGGAACTCTCAGCGGACATCGTCGACAAGGGAATCGTGATGGTTGGCGGTGGCTCGATGTTGGCGAATCTGGACGTTTTGCTACGCGAAACGACCGGTTTGCCGGTGATGTTGGCCGAAGACCCCCTGACCGCAGTCGCGGTGGGGACGGGTCGCTGCCTCGATGAAATTGGGCTCCTCAAGGAGGTGACGATCCGATCTTCGATTTCCTGATCGGAGGATCGGGATCATCGTAGGTTGATAGTTTCGCTTCCGGCTGCTGGTCGGACGGGAAGGGGACGGGTCGCGGGGGGTATGCCCGATCTTCTGAAGCGCATCGGCGCGCCACTCATCGTTGTATTCTTGATTCTTTTGACGATCGTTTCGATGGTCGCCGATCGGCGTTCGCCGGGCGCGGCTCGAAGCGAACTGCCGTGGTGGCAGGCGATCGTCCTTGAGGTCACCGCGCCGATCGAGCGGGTCGTGTCCGCGCCGATCGATGGCGTGAAGGGCTTCTTCGCAGAATACGTCGATTTGCTCGGCGTGCGTGCAGAAAATCGGCGACTTCGGCGGCGGATCGCGGAGATCGAATCAGAGAACCTGCAGTTCCGTGAAGCGTTGGTCTCGAGTGGGCATCTCGCGCGGGTCGCTTCGATGCGCGACGAAATCGAGATCCAGATGTTGCCCGCCGAGGTCGTGGGTCTCGATGTTGCGCCCTGGTTCCGTTCGGTGCTCGTTGATCGAGGAGCACAACATGGCGTTCAGCCGGGTTATCCTGTGATTACACAGGACGGCGTTGTGGGGGTCGTGACGGCGACGTCCAACCACGCCGCGAAGACGATGTTGCTGCTAGATCGGCAGAGCGCGGTCGACGCACTCGTTCAGCGAAGTCGCGCTCGAGGGGTCGTGCGTGGAACCGGCCGTGATCGACTCGAGTTCGAGTTTGTCGTGCGCAGCGCGGACGTCGTGGTGGGCGATGAGGTCGTGACGTCGAGCCTGGGTGGAGTCTTTCCGAAGGGTCTGCGGCTGGGGAGCGTTGTGGAACTGCGCGACGCCGGGGGGCGACTCACGCGTATCGCTGTGCTCGAGCCGGCAGTCGATCTCGGGCAGCTCGAACAGGTCTTCGTGATGCTTCGGCGTGGCCCGACGATGGATCTACTCTATCGGGCGAATCGGGCCGACGACGATCTTGATGGTCCCATCGACGTGAGTGGCAGGCCTCCGAAAGCGACGGCTGATGCCGACGAGTCCGTCGCAGCCGAGAACGGGTCATGAAGTCGATCTTGGCAGTACTGGTGCTGGGCTTTGCCGCTCTCGTGGTGCAGGGCGCTTTGGCCCGCACGATTCCGCCCCCGTGGTGTCCGGATCTGGCATTGCTGGTCGTGATTGGGGTTGGGCTGCGTTGGCCCGGGTTTGTGGCGGGTCTATTCGTCGCGGTTCCGCTCGGATATGCGATGGATCTCCTGTCGGGTTCGCTGATGGGTCAGCATGCGTTCATGCGACTCGTCTCTTATCTCACGGCGGCGGTGGCGTCGCGCCAGCTCGATTTGTCGGGAGGCCTGTCTGTCGCGATCTTCGTCTTTGGGATGACGGTCTTCTACGGCCTTGGGATCGTCGCGACGCTTTCGTTCTTCGTGGGCTCCGGCGTGGTCGGATTCGACTTACTCACGTCCGTGCTGGCGCACGGCGTAGCCAACGTCATCGCAGCGGGTCCGATGATCGGACTCGTCGAGCGGATCCTCGCGCGCTTTTCTGACGATGAGGTTGGTCGACGTGGGCCTTTGCCCTTGGAAAGCCAGCGAAGGAGCGTCGGGTGAACGATCCCTTCGGCGACGCCCGTTTATCGAATACCAGCGACGGGCCCGGACACCTTCGCATGTGGCCGATAGCCACAGTCGTGGTTGCGATCTTCATTCTCTTCGTCGGTCGACTCTTCCAACTGCAAATTCTGCAGGGTGAGGCGCTCGCGAGCCGCTCACAGGCGAACTATGTGCGCTCCGTGCGTCTCGAGGCTCAGCGGGGCTCCATCGTCGACCGCGAAGGACGGACGATCGCGGCGAGCCGTCCTGCATATGGCGTCGATCTGATCCCGTATGAAATTCAGAACCCGTGGCGGACCTATTCTGTGCTCGGGTCGATCCTCGGTCGCGACCCGAACGAAATCGCGTCGCAGGTTGGACAACCCAGCGGACGAGGTCGTTTCAAACCTGTCTCGCTTTCGAAAGATCTCGCTCCAGAGGAGCGCGCCCAGATCGCCGCGCATCGTTATGCGATGCCTGGCGTAGAAC
>JAQBEG010000670.1:0-7169 GCA_032123985.1 Deltaproteobacteria bacterium | reverse complement strand
GCCGCGCTCGAAACGCAGCGTGACGTTCGTGACTCGCCAGCCGTCGTTCTCCTCGCCGATCCGATTCTCGACGGGGATTCGGACGTTCTCGAGGAAGACCTCGGAGAATTCCCCCTCTCCCTCGAGCGTGGGCAGAGGTCTGATATCGATCCCGTCGAGATCCATTGGCATGATCAACCAACTAATACCGCGATGCTTCGGTGCGCTGGGGTCGGTTCGAACGAGCAGTTCACAATAATCGGCGACCTGGGCAAACGAGGTCCAGATTTTGTGGCCGTTGACTACATATTCGTCTCCGTCGCGTACGGCCTTTGTCTGGAGTCCAGCGAGATTGGAGCCGGCGATGGGTTCGGAGAAGCCCTGACACCAGACTTCCTCACCCGAAAGGATCTTTCGAATATGCTCTGCCTTCTGCGCTTCACTCCCTTCGGCCATGATGGTCGGGCCACCATGTAGAACGCCCACGAAGTTGACCCCGACATAGGGCGCGTTCGCCTTCGCGATCTCTTCGAAATAGATCAACTGCTCGATCAACGTGGCATCGCGGCCGCCATATTCCCTGGGCCAGTTGATGCCGGCGTAGCCGCTGTCGAAGAGCTTGCGCTGCCATCCCGTGTCGTAAGCTCGGCGCGCATCCCAGTCGTTCACGGGCGGCGGCGTACCGTATGCGGACACCTCGCTGGCGAGCCAGGCTGCGAGCTCGTTGCGAAATTGCTGTTCTTCGGCCGTATACCGGAGGTCCAATTCGATTTCCTTTTAAATACGATCCGCAGCGTATCGAAATGCCGCAGGGCCGTCAAAGGGCAGCGCAAAGCCGGGTCGGGCCGAGTCGGGAGTGGCTCTGGGAATCAGAATCGGTCGATATACTGGACGTACTCGTCGAGCACCGGCAGAACCTCGTCGCGCGCGCCAGATGGGATCCGCAGGACGGCCTCCGAAACACCGATCTCGGCGAAATAACCAAGTTTTTCGTCTGATGGGAAGACACCCATCGGGACGATGTGGAGTTCGGTCGGGTCACGTCCGTGCTCTCGAAAGGCGCTGCGCAGTATGCCGAGTTCAGCCGCCATTCCAGCACCGCCGAATGGCATCCAGCCGTCCGCATACTCCGCGATATGAGCAAAGATCGTCGGGCCAGCACCGCCGCCGATGAGGATCCTCGGTCGCGGTCGTTGGATCGGCTTTGGCCACTGCCAGGATGACTCGAAATGAACGAACTCGCCTTCGAATGATGCGACGTCATTCGACCAGAGCGCCTGCATTGCGAGCATGGACTCGCGTACATGCGCGCGTCGTCGCTTGACGACGACTCCGTGGTTCTCCATTTCTTCGTGGTTCCAGCCGTAGCCGATCCCGAACACGAAGCGGCCCCGTGACATCCAGTCGAGCGTTGCGATCTCTTTGGCTAAAGTGATTGGATCGTGCTGAGCGGGTAGGCCGATTCCAGTGCCAAGCAGGATCGTCTCGGTGACCGATGCGGCGGCCGCGAGAGCGATATAGGGATCGGGGCTGCGCAAATATTCTTCGGGTAGCACCTCCGCTCCTGTCGGGGCCGGCGTGCGGCGACTGGTCGGAATATGTGTGTGTTCGGGGATGTAGAGGGAATAGAAACCTCGGGCCTCCGATTCGCGCGCGACCTCGACGGGATGCATGGCCTTGTCGGTCGACTGGATTGTCACGCCAATCTTCATCGCTTCGCCTGTCATGGCTCATCGTATAGGTCTTTGAGCTCTCCACGTCGAATCGCGAGCAGACCCCGGCCATTGCGCGCGCGCAAGCGGTTCGGCTCTCGATGGCGTTCGAAGAAACGCGCCCTACGCTACGGTGCGTGTGCGCTGTCATGGGACGTGCGCAGAGCGCGAAGCTGGGCCTGCACGGCGTCTGGCGTCGTAGATTGAGTTTCGCGTGAGGAGCTTCCTGGATTTGACGACTGCCCCTGCCTTCGATGCGAACTACGCGCTCGAGGATCGCTATCGGGTCGAATCGGGCCGTGTCTTCCTGACTGGCAACCAGGCGCTCGTTCGTCTGCCACTGATGCAGCGACGACGCGATCTCGAAGCGGGTTTGAATACCGCTGGCTTCATATCGGGGTATCGGGGTTCGCCGTTGGGCATCCTCGATACGAATCTCTGGCAAGCGGCTGAGATTCTCAAAGAACACCGGATCCGATTCGAGCCCGGGTTGAACGAAGACCTCGCTGCGACCGCCGTCTGGGGTTCTCAACAGGCGACCTTGCTCGACGGTCCGAAAGTCGATGGCGTATTCGGCATGTGGTACGGCAAGGGGCCCGGTGTCGACCGTGCGTGTGATGCCCTCAAGCATGCGAATTATGCCGGCACTTCGATCCACGGCGGCGTGCTCGCGCTGATGGGCGACGATCCGGGTGCGAAGTCCTCCTCGATCGCACATCAGAGCGAACCCGCGATGATCCATTGTGGGATTCCGGTTCTCAATCCCTCGAGCGTGCAGGACTATCTCGACTTCGGCATTTATGGCTGGGCGCTCTCGCGTTTTTCGGGGTGCTGGGTCGGCTTCAAATGTCTTACGGACACGGTCGAGAGTTCCGGCTCGGTCGAAGTTTCGCCGGACCGTGTTCGGATCATTCAGCCAGAAGACTTTGTGATGCCTCCGGGTGGGCTCAGCGTTGGCTGGGGAAATTATCCACTTCAGGTCGAGGCGCGGCTCTTCGACCAGCGGCTCGTCGCCGTTAGGGCATTCGTTCGCGCGAACGGAATCGATCGAGTTGCTTTGCAGGCGTCGCGCCGTCGGCTCGGCATCGTCACGACCGGAAAGGCCTACGGCGATCTTCGTCAGGCGCTCGAGGATATTGGCCTCGACGATCAGAAAGCTCTCGAATTGGGCATCTCGATCTACAAAGTTGGCCTCGTCTGGCCGCTCGAGCCGGATGGTATACGTGAGTTTGCGTCGGGCCACGACGACCTGCTCGTGATCGAAGAGAAAAAACCGATCATCGAAGAACAGATCGCGAGCATGCTCTTCAATCTGAGCGATCGCCCTCGACTCTTCGGCAAACACGATCTCTCGGGAAGGTCGCTGGTCCCTGGGATCGGCGAGTTGACGCCATCCGTCGTGGCGAATGTACTGCGCAGGTGGATTGCGGACTACGCTGCGACTGCGCCCGACGCGCGCGAATGGGAAGCGCGGCTCGTGCCCGAACCCGAGACGGCGCTTTCCGCCGTCCGGTCCGGGGGGCTCACTCGGTTGCCGTCGTTTTGTTCGGGCTGTCCGCATAACCGATCGACCGTCGTGCCCGAGGGAAGCATTGCCCTTGGCGGGATTGGCTGTCACGGCATGGCGGTCTGGATGCCGGACCGGCCGACCCTCGCGGTCACGCAGATGGGCGCCGAGGGTGCGAACTGGATCGGTCAGGCGCCCTATACCGAAGTCGAGCACATCTTTCAGAACATGGGCGACGGCACATACTTTCATTCCGGATTGCTGGCGATCCGTGCTGCCGTCGCCGCGAACGTCAATATTACGTACAAGATTCTCGTGAATGGCGCGGTTGCGATGACCGGCGGCCAGCCGATCGAGGGCGAAGACATGGCCGGCGAGGTCACGACGCCTGAAATTGCTCGCCAGCTAGCGAGCGAGGGCATCGAACGCATCGCTGTCCTGTCCGACGACATTGGAAAGTACGCTCCGGGCGCATTCTCGACGGGCGTCACCATTCATGACCGCAGTGAGATCGACCGCGTCCAGAAGGAATTGCGGTGCATCCCAGGTGTGACGGCGCTGCTCTACGACCAGACCTGCGCGGCCGAAGCTCGCCGACTCCGCAAGCGCGGTGAATTTCCCGACCCGGACCGGCGCGTCGTTATCAATGAGCTGGTCTGTGAGGGCTGTGGGGATTGTTCCGTACAGTCCAACTGCATCTCGATCGAGCCAGTCGAAACCGAGTACGGGCGCAAGCGAACGATTAATCAGTCCTCTTGCAACAAAGACTTTTCTTGCCTCGAAGGCTATTGCCCGAGCTTTGCGACGGTCGTCGGCGGGAAGATGCGCAAAATTGAAAGTTCGACCGCCGGCACCGGCGACTCCAGCGACGGGTCAATGTTCGCGGAGTTGCCGGATCCGTCCATTGCTCCACTGGATCGCCCCTTCAATATCTTCGTCGCCGGGATTGGCGGTACCGGTGTGATCACGATCGGTGCGCTGATCGGGATGGCCGCGCATCTCGAAGGCAAGGGTGTCAGTCTGCTCGACGTGACCGGGCTCGCGCAGAAAAATGGTGCGGTCGGGAGTCATATCCGCGTCGCGAGACGCTCGGAGGAACTCCACTCGACGCGCATTACGGGGGGAGGCGCGGATCTCGCTCTGGGTTGTGACCTCGTGGTCGCAACGGGGATCGACGGGATGCAGAAGCTCTCTCCGACACGTACCCGAGCGATCATCAATACTCATGTCGCGCCGACCGCAGACTTCGCGACGAGCCCCGATCTCGAATTGTCATCGGGGGCCATGGAATCGCAAATCGAGGCCGCCATTGGGCCGACACACGCGGATTTCATCGATGCGACGAAGCTGGCGAGTGCGCTGCTGGGCGATGCGATCGGTTCCAACTTGTTTCTCGTCGGGTTCGCAATGCAGAAAGGCTTGATTCCGGTGGGGCTGCCGGCGCTCGAACGTGCAATCGAGCTGAACGGTCGTGCGATCGAGATGAACAAGCGCGCACTCGCCTGGGGCCGGCTGGCCGCACATGATTTGGCGACGGTCCAAGCGCTCGCGGACTCCCAAATCCGCGGCTCACGCAGAGTTGCGAAGACCGAGACGCTCGAGGATGTGGTGGCGCGGCGAGTCCGGTTCTTGACTGAATACCAGAATGAGAAATATGCGGCTCGCTACTCGACCATGGTCGGCAAGGTCGCCTCCGCCGAGCGAGCGATCGGCGCGCAAGGGCATCGGCTCACTCACGCTGTGGCTCTCTACTACTTCAAACTGCTCTCTGTCAAGGATGACTATGAGGTCATGCGACTCTGGGCTAGTGACGCGTTCCAGCGTCAGCTGGAAGCCGAGTTCGAAGGCAACTACAAACTCGAGTTCCATCTCGCGCCACAATATTTCTTCTTTCCACGGGACAAGGACACGGGTCGGGCCCGGAAGTTCAAGATCGATCGTCGGTTGATGACAGTTCTCAAATGGATGCGGCATCTGAAATTTCTTCGCCATACACCACTCGATCTCTTCAATCGCACGGCCCATCGGCGTCAAGAGTGGGCGCTGCTGGCGGACTACGAGGGTGTCCTGGATGAGTTGCTCCGGGACCTCTCGGTCGACAATCTGGATCTCGCCGTTCAGATTGCGAAAATTCCCGAACAGATACGGGGATTCGATACCGTGAAGGAGTCGCAACTCGCCGCCGCGAAGGAAAAGGAGGCCGAACTGTTGAACGCCTTTCGGCAGCGCGCCAGATCCTGAGGCGGCTGCGGTGGACGCGAATCAGACTTGTCGCGCATTTGGCTGACCGCGAGTCAGTTCACTAGGATCGGGCTTGCGTCCGCGGTCGGCAGTCCGCAGGCAGCGCGGTGGGCGGCAGCACTAACTTGCGTCTTTGTTGTGTGCGGAAATGACCCGTTTCGGCTTGACGAGGCCACCATCTAGAAGGATCTTACGAGGCCGCCTCGCGCCGTCGTGGTCGGTTCGATTTTGGCCCCGCTGGGCCCATTGAGGCTCCATTCATTCATTCGAGTCAGGACTACCGGGGCGGCTCTCGGGGTCGTCAGTCGGAAAACTGGGAAAATAACGAACGATGTCTACCCCCAAGACCGCAAAGACCGCAAAGACCGCCGCAGAGATGCGGCAGATTCTCGCCAGTCGGAAAATCGAGCGCGTTGTCGTACTTGGCGCCAACGGCACCATGGGTTTTGGGAGCGCCGCGCTCTTTACGACCGCGGTTCCCGAAGTGACGTTTCTGGCACGCACCAGGGCAAAAGCAGAGGAGGGCCTCGCCGCCGCGATCAAGCAGGTTCGCTCGCCTACGGTCGCCTTGCGATCCCGGACCGGAGATTACGAACACGATCTCGCATCGGCGGTTGCTAGCGCGGATCTGATCTTCGAAGCCCTGACCGAAGACATGGCGATCAAGAAGGACATCTTCGACAAGATCGAAGCGGCGCGCGGCAATGATTCGATCGTGGCGACGGTGACGTCGGGTCTCTCGATCAATTCACTCTGCGAAGGGCGAAGTGATTCATTTCGCAAGAATTTCCTCGGTCTACATTTCTTCAACCCGCCGAATGTCATCGTCGGGACCGAACTAATCGCCGGTAGCGACACCGATCCGGCAATCGTCGACTTTGTCGACGCGTTCTCGCAGATTCGCCTGGGTCGCGAAATGGTTCGCACCTTCGATACGCCGGGCTTTGCTGGAAACCGCGTCGGCTTCAAGGTCATGAATGAATGCGCCCAGCTTGCCGGTGAACTCGGACCGCTCCTGGTCGACAAGCTCATCGGTCCGTATACGGGTCGAGCGATGACGCCGCTCGCGACAGTCGATCTGGTCGGTTGGGACATTCATCGGGCGATCGTCGACAATGTCTACGAGAACACGAACGATGAAGTCCATGAGACGAACAAGCTTCCCGAATTCATGGCGAAGCTGATGGAGAAGGGCGTTCTCGGCAACAAGTCGGGAGCCGGATTCTTCAAGCGCGATGGCAAGAAACGTCTTGTACTAGACCCGGCGACGGGTGACTACACGCCCGAGGAAGAGATCAAGCTTCCCGATCTCGACTACATCGATGAAGTCTCGGCCTTTCATCGCGATGGTCGATACAAAGAAGGCATGGCGGTCTTTTTGAACGCCGAGGGCGAGCACGCGAAGATCGCGCGCCGCGTGATCGCGGGCTACATCGCCTACTCGTTCGAGCGCGTCGGTGAAGTTACGGAAACGATCGACGGGATCGACCGGATCATGGGCATGGGCTTCAACGCCGCGCCGCCCTCGGTCCTGGTGGATACGATCGGTGCTCGGGGCGTCGTGGACATGATTGGCGAAGCCGGACTCGCCGTACCGGCCGCTTTGGCGGATGCGGCCAAGACGGGGAAGCCCGAGCGCTTCTTCAATCACACGCGAATCAACATTGGACGGTTCTTCGTCGCGGAGTAGTCCTCCTCGAGGTGGCGCCGTTCAAAGGACGCGTCGCCCA
>JAQBEG010000669.1:0-2729 GCA_032123985.1 Deltaproteobacteria bacterium | reverse complement strand
AGCACCTCGGCCGTCGCGCGTCCGATACCGCTGGAAGCTCCGGTTACGATCGCGGTTTTTCCTTCGAGCAAAAGGGAAGTCGTCATGGGGATCTCCTGGAGGTACTAGGGGTACTGGGGGTACTGGGGCGCGGTCGAGACGATAGCACCGGCGCGATGATCAACATCGGATTCAGATCGCACACATGAAACGCTCCATACATGATTGGACCATCCATGTCATACAGGACCGCTCGGAGTCGCGTCTTCAAGCGAGAATCTTCGCCTCGCGAAGCCGTTGGATCGCCGCAGCGTCGAGGTCGAGATCCTCCTTGAGAATCTGATCCGTATGCTCGCCGAGATATGGAGCACGTTCGAACGCGACCGCGCTTTCGGACATTCGGGTTGGAAAACCTAGCAGCGGAACCTCGCCGCGATCGCGATGCTCGACCTTCTCGATGAATCCACGCTCCTGCAGATGCGGATCGTGATAGAGGTCGTGGGTATCCAGAATTGCCGAGCAAGGAACACCTGCGGCGCCAAGCAGCCGCATCGCCTCGTGTTTCTCCTGCTGTCGGGTCCACTTCGCGATCTCTTCGAAAAGCGCTTCGCCGTTTGCCTCTCGATGTTCACCAGTATCGAATCGTGGATCGGTGATGAGGTCGCCACGGTCGATCGCAAGACAGAGCGAGTCCCAATGCCTTGCCGTTACAGTGATGAGATAGAGATAGTCGTTGGGCCCGCTCCCGAGACATGGATAGAGCTCGGTCGGCAACGCCCCCATGCGATTGCCTATTCGAGGCACGGCCTGCTCGCCCCAATCCCCGAGCAACGCGATCCGCGTCCGCATGTAGTAGGTCATCGCCTCTTGCATCGAAATTTCGATGCGCTGGCCGACCCCCGTTCTAAGTCGTTGTATATACGCGGCCAGGATCGCCATTCCCGCTTGCATACCCGTTCCCGCGTCGCCCATCGTCGGCCCCGGAAGAAGCGGTCGGGCCCCCATCTCCCCGGTTGCGGACATCGCGCCAGAGGCGGCTTGTGCAACCATGTCGTATGCCTTGAACCCCGCATACGGCCCGCTGCATCCAAACCCTTTGATCTGCACGAAGATCACGCCGGGGTGGACCGACTTCAGCGACTCGTAACCCAGATCCAATTTCTCCATCACGCCCGGGCCGAAGTTCTCGACTACGATGTCGTATCTCGGCAGAAGGCGCAGAAACACCGCACGGCCCTCGACTTCGAGCAGATCGATCGCCAGGCTCCGCTTGTTTGCATTCCAATTGCAGAAATACGGCGAGTAGTCGCCACCAACGGCGAGGGCGCGCCCTGGATCGCCCCCACCGATCGATTCGACTTTGACGACATCGGCACCCATCCACGCGAGCGCCTGCGTACAAGACGGACCCGCCTCGTACTGGCTCAGATCGAGGATTCGAACTCCATCGAGTGCACTCATATCAATCGACCTCTATCGCGCTCCACCGAAGCTCCGAGTTCCATCCACTGCGGCCGGAACTCGGACTCTATGTCATCGAGGATCAAAGAGCGGCGAGAATCGACTCGGCGCTGCTCACGTCAAATTTCGCCGGCGCTTCGACAGCTAGTTTCGTCACGACGCCGTCTTCGACGATCGCAGCGAAACGCTGGCAGCGCAGACCAAATCCGATTCCCGAACCGTCGAAATCGAGACCGAGCGCCTTCGACAAATCGCCATTACCGTCGGCAATCATCCGAACCTTCTCGCCCGCACCCCGTTCCGTACCCCAGGCGCCCATCACGAACGCGTCATTGACGGACATGCAGATGATGTCATCGACGCCTTTCGCTCGAATCTCGTCGGCATGATCGATGAATCCCGGCAGATGCTGGTTCGAACATGTCGGTGTAAAAGCACCGGGCACAGCGAAGAGCACGACCTTCTTGCCTCCGAAGAGTTCATCCGTCGATATATCCGTCATGTCCGTCGCCTTGACTTTAACGGAGGGAATCTTGTCGCCTTCTTTGATTGCCATGGGAAATCTCCTTGTCGTTCATTTGTTGAAGTATTGAATCGTGAGATGAAGCGTCGCCGAGCTGATCAGATCAGATCGTCGGACAGCGAAGCACGCGCCTCGCCCTCGATCGCCGTCTTTCCGGCGTAGTTGGGATGGTCCACTCGGAGTTCGACTGAAACGCTCGGATCACGGAACCTGGTCGCCAGATCCCGACCGAGCGGAAAACGAATGTACTGAACCGCTGAAACCCGGTCCTCTTGAAATTGCTTGTCGTCGAAGGCCGCTCGAACGCTCTCGTCGCCGATATCGAGATGAACGTGCTCGTCGATTCCGATCAGGCGGTCGAGTTGTGAACGAATGCTCGTCTGGTTCGGGATCTCGATCATCAGAGTCGCGGAGAGTTCATGATCCCTGGGAACGAGTTCATTGTAGACCGCCACCTCGGCCGCGACGGCGGCCTCTGAGACCGAGCGCTCGGCACGCGTCATCTCCTGAATCTGAAAAATCACCGTGTCGCGGTTCTCGAAGATGAAGCAGAGAATCTCGCCGACGTGAACACGTCGCGGCCGTTTGAGCTCGATCATCCGCTCCAGAAATCCAGGCCGGATCTTCTCGTACGCCGTCAGGTCCAGAATTTCGGTCGGCTCGACTTTTTTCATGCCTGTCTCCTTCTTTGGCTCGCACCGCGCGCCGATTCGCCCGATCAGCCTTCGAGACGGTAGGCGTCGCGTAGAAGCACGATGGGATGAAC
>JAQBEG010000668.1:0-3536 GCA_032123985.1 Deltaproteobacteria bacterium | reverse complement strand
GGCTATTCGCACAAGATGCTGACCGGCCGCCGCGAGGACTTCAACACGATCGGTCAGCGAGGCGGTATGTCGAAATTCCTCAGACGCGCCGAGTCTGAGTACGACCACTTCGGTGCCGGGCACGCTGGAACTTCGATCTCGGCGGCCTTGGGAATGGCGCGCGCGAAACTCCATCAGGGTGAAGACGGCGTTGTGATCGCCCTGATCGGGGATGGGTCAATGACTGCCGGAATGGCGTTCGAAGCCCTGAACCATGCCGGTCACCTCGCTGAGAAGAATCTGATCGTCATTCTGAACGACAATGAAATGTCGATTGATCCGAACGTTGGTGCGCTCTCTTCGTATCTCTCTCGCAAACTCTCGGCGCCGATGGCTCGACGGGTAAAGGGCTGGGCACGCGAGTTCCTGACGGGCATGCCTGGCGACATGCTTCACTGGGCGCGCAAGGCCGAGGAGTCGCTGAAGGTCTTTTTCTCTCCCGGATTGCTCTTCGAGGCGCTTGGCTTCCGTTATGTCGGACCGATTCAGGGTCATCGCATGAACGTCGTCCTCGAAACCCTCGACAACGTAAAGGAAATGGTGGCGAACGGTTCGGGTCCAGTTCTGATCCACGTGCTCACCGAAAAGGGTCATGGCTACGGTCCGGCCGAAGCCGATCCGCTCAAGTATCACGGGGTTGGCCAATTTGATGTGCCGTCCGGAGAATTCGCCCCGAAGAAGAAGGCGCCGCCGTCGTATACCGACGTGTTTTCCGACGCGCTCATCCGGCTCGCAGGCGAAGACGATCGAATCATTGCGATCACGGCAGCCATGGCGTCTGGAACCGGCCTGGACCGCTTTCAAACTGCATTCCCCGATCGCTTCTACGATGTCGGGATCGCCGAGCAGCATGCAGTCACCTTCGCCGCCGGACTCGCTGCAGAAGGGATGAAACCAGTCGCAGCCATCTATTCGACATTTCTGCAGCGTGCCTTCGATCAGGTCGTACACGACGTCTGCCTGCAAAATCTTGATGTGACTTTCGCGCTCGACCGCGCCGGACTCGTGGGCGCCGACGGTGCGACACATCAGGGTTTGTTCGATTTTGCCTATTTCCGAACGTTGCCGAACGCGATCGTGATGGCGCCCAAGGACGAGAACGAGCTGCAGCATCTACTCGCCACTGCGATCGATTATCCTGGCCCGGCGGCAGTGCGTTTTCCCCGCGGCGCGGGTTTTGGAATCGCCCTCGATCCGGACATCAAGAAGCTGCCGCTAGGCGAAGCCGAGCTGCTTCGCGACGGTGACGATGCTGCGATTCTCGCAATCGGATCCACGAATCATCCGGCGATGGAAGCAGCGAGCGAATTGGCTGCAGACGGCATTTCTTGTGCGGTACTGAACGCGCGTTTCGTGAAGCCGCTCGATCGAGTACGCATCGTTGCGCTCGCAAAACGATGCCGGGTTCTGGTGACCGTGGAGGAGCACAGCGTGATGGGTGGCTTCGGGAGCGCGGTGCTCGAGCTGCTCGCGGAAGAAGGCATACTGGTACCGGTGCGAACGCTCGGTGTTCCGGACATGTTGGTCGATCATGGTGAATCGATTGCCAGCGTCGGTCTCTCACCGACCGATATCAGGCATGCGGTCACCAGGCTTCTGGACTCGCTGGAAGGAGCCTCGTCGGCAGAAAGTGCCCCTGGCCGCTTGGATTGAAGGGTCAAGGGTTGAAGGGCGAGCGACTCGATGAACGCGTGGTGCGCGAAGGACTGGCCACGAGTCGCAGCTCCGCCCAGGCGTTGATTCTGGCCGGGCGGGTACTCGTCGACGATGAGCCGATCGACAAATCGGGAACCCGGATTGCCGTCGAGCGTTCGGTTCGTCTGAAGGGTGGCGCGCGGAGGTTCGTGTCTCGCGGTGGGGATAAGCTGGCGGCGGCGATCGTCGATTTGGGACTCGATCCATCCGGACGTATTTGCCTTGACGTGGGCGCTTCGACCGGCGGCTTTACGGATTGTCTGCTCCAGCACGGTGCCACGCGCGTCGTCTCGATCGACGTCGGCCATAGCCAGATTCATTCGAGCCTGCGAATCGATCCGCGGGTCGAGAACCGCGAGCGAGTCAACGCCAGACACCTCACTCCCGCTGACTTCGAGGATGTCTTTGGGCTCGTCGTCGTCGATGTCTCATTCATCTCGCTCGAACTCCTCCTTCCAGCCATACATGCTTGCTCACCGGCTGCCGAATGGTTGTTGCTCGTCAAACCCCAGTTCGAGGTCGGTCGCGAGCAGGTCGGGAAGGGCGGTGTCGTTCGCGACGACGTACTCCGGGAGGCCGCAGCCGATCGGGTGACGGCTGCAGCGTGCTTTCTGGGGCGCCGCGTGATGGGGCCGCGCTGAGAGTCGTGTGCCGGGCCCCAAGGGCAATCGCGAAATTTTTGTCTGGATTTCCGCTGGACGAGTCGAAGAGTAGAGGAGCTGCTACGTTCCGGCGGTATTGACTGGGATTTCCCGGCCTGGAGAACTGACGATGATCGATGTCACGACGGAGGCGGCCGCACATATTCGCTCGCTTCTTAGCGAGGACGGTAAACTCTCGAGCCACGGACTTCGTATGAAGGTCGTTGGCGGCGGCTGTTCCGGACTTCAGTACCAGCTCTCCTTCGACGACGTGGTGCGTGAGATCGATTCGGAAATCGAACGCGAAGGCGTGCGGGTGATCGTCGACGAGAAAAGCGCTCTCTACCTCGCCGGGTCTCGGCTCGATTTCGTGGATACGCTTCAGGAATCGGGCTTCAAGATCGTGAATCCCAACGCGTCGAATACCTGTGGCTGCGGGCAGTCCTTCGCGGCCTGAAGGGCCCATTTACCTCGATCATCACGCCACGACGCCGCTCGACGAGCGCGTGCTCGAAGCCATGCTGCCCTACCTCCGCGAGGAGTTCGGCAACGCCGCGAGTCGCACCCACGCCTTCGGCTGGCGTGCCGAAGCCGCGGTCGAGCATGCACGCGAGCGGTTATGCGAGCTGCTCGGTGCGAGTGATCCGGGCGAGATTGTTTTCACCAGCGGTGGAACGGAGAGCAATAATCTCGCGATACTGGGTCTAGCCGAGACGCAGAGAAGTTGTCGGCACTTGATTACAGTCCAAACCGAGCATCCTTCCGTCCTCGATCCGAGTCGCGCGCTGACGCGGAAGGGATTCGAGTTGACCGAACTCGCCGTGAACGAGCAGGGCCTTGTTGCGGTCGATGACGTCGAGGCTGCGATGCGCGACGACACATTCCTGGTGTCTGTCATGGCCGCGAATAACGAGATCGGCGTTTTGCAACCGATCCGCGAGATTGCCTCGCTTTGTCGTGAGCGGGCCATTGCGTTTCATAGCGATGCGGCGCAGGCCGCGGGGAAGATTGCGCTCGATGCGGAACGCGACGGCCTCGACCTTCTTTCGCTCTCGGGGCACAAACTCTATGGACCAAAGGGCGTGGGGCTGCTTCGCGTTCGCAAAACCGGTCGGCCGAGATTGACTCTCGAGCCACGTCAGTACGGCGGAGGACACGAGG
>JAQBEG010000667.1:0-8117 GCA_032123985.1 Deltaproteobacteria bacterium | reverse complement strand
ATCGTCGCTTCGAGCGCATTGTAGATCGCAAGTTGAAAGGGCGTATTGCTGTGGTGATCTGCGCCGCGGACGACATGGGTGATGCCCATATCGATGTCGTCGACCACGACGGCCAGATGAAAGAGGGGCGAGCGATCGCTGCGTCGAATGATCCCGTCGCCGATTTCGCTGCCGTCCTGACCGCTTGGCCCGAAGACGAGGTCGTCCCAGCGAAGCGAGCGCGTATGATCGATTCGAAGGCGCACGGTATGTGGGCCACATTCCGCAGCCAAACCGAGATCCCTGCAGTGTCCGTCGTAAATGCCCTTGCCACCGTTCGCTAGTTCGGCCGCGCGTTGCTCTTCGAGCCTCTCTCTCGTACATACGCAGCGATATGCCGCTCCGGACGCGAGCAGCGACTCGACGACCTCAGAGTGGCGGGCAGAGCGTTCGGTTTGCCGATGTGGGCCCTCGTCCCAGTCGATGCCGAGCCAACGAAGGCCGTCGAGCACGGCCTGCTCCGACTCGCGTGTCGATCGTTCGAGGTCCGTATCCTCGATACGAAGCACGAATTCACCGCCGAGATGGCGGGTCAGGGCCCAGTTGAAGAGTGCGGTTCGAGCGCCGCCGATATGTAGGAATCCCGTGGGGCTGGGAGCGAATCGAGTTCGAATTTTGGACATGGGCGCCGATCATATCGCAGGCGTCTGACAGCCCCAGGCCGATTCCGAATGCAATTCTTGGCGGGGGATCGACTCTTGCGCTATTTCCCGCACGCGCGAGCGATTGCTAGCCAAGACACTGATTTCAAAACACTTTATTCATCAGCACCATCGATCTGCAGCAGGTCGGTACGTTCATCAGAGAAACCTCGAGATGTCGGATTTCAAGCTCCCCGTCGACCGGATCAGCGAGAAGCGAGAGGATTTTCGTTTCGAGGCAACCAGCGAGTGGTGGTTTGCTCGGGAATCGACGACCGATGAGGAATTCTGCAAGGTTGAAGAGCCCTTCGTTTTCGAGCTCGAAGCGCTTCGGGTCCGAGAAGATCTGCTGCTCGAGGGACGTCTCAGTGGACGAGTTCTGCTCGAGTGCAGCCGCTGCGCCAAGCGCTATCCTCAGGCCCTTCGCGAGGAGTTCAGGCTGGTATTGGAGCCCGCGAAGGGTCGTGAACCGAAAGATCCGGAAGGGGTGCGAGGGCTGACGGATAGCGGCGTCTGTCTCGGGGAAGACCTCGAGGGCGGCTGGTATCGGGGTCCGATGATTCGATTGGACGATTTTTTTGGAGAGGTGATCGCGCTGACGATGCCGCTTCAGCCCCTGTGCAGAGAAGATTGCCCGGGGATTTGTTCACATTGCGGTGTGGACCTGGCCGAGACGCAGTGTGACTGTGTCGACGAACAACGCGATTCGCCCTTCGCTGTACTCGCGAAGCTTCGGGGCGAGACGGAAGAACACTAAGTCGCTGATCCCGACGCGCGGCGTTGGCAAAATCAGGGGCAAATTCAATCAAGACCGGCAAATGCCGAGTTGATGGGGGATGCGGATCCAATGGCCGTACCGAAGCGAAAGACCTCGAAGGCACGAAGAGACAAGCGCCGAAGCCACGATGCATTGAGCACGCCGGCAACGAGCACCTGCCCGCAATGTGGCGCACCAAAGGCGCCGCATCGTGTCTGCGGTAGCTGCGGTTCGTATAAGGGTCGGACGATCATCGAAATCGACACAGAGTAGATCGACGTGCTCGCACTTCTCTTTCCGGGGCAGGCTTCTCAGGAGGTGGGCATGGGACGGGACGTTTTCGAAACGTCCCGTGCTGCGCGCGAGACCTTCGAGGCGGCCAACGATGCGCTCGCGATGCCTCTCTCGAAGCTTTGCTTCGAGGGGCCCGAAGAACTGCTGCGCCCCACAGAGATTCAGCAGCCCGCAATCCTGACGACGAGCATCGCACTCATGCGCGCCCTCGAAGAGGAACTCGGCCCGATCGAATGCAGCTACATGGGTGGTCATAGTCTCGGCGAATATTCCGCTCTGGTCGCCGCCGGAGCTCTGGGCCTCGAGGATGCCGTTCGGACCGTAAACCTGCGTGGCCGATTGATGCAAGAAGCCGTCGCCGATGGGCGTGGCGCCATGGCTGCGGTGATCGGAGTCGGATCCGATGTGGTCGAGGCTGCCTGTGCTCACGCGGTGAAGGCGACCGGGTTGGTCGTGGCGGCCGCCAACTTCAACTCTCCGAACCAGATCGTCGTGGCCGGTGATGCCGCTGCCGTGGAGATTGCATGCGATCGGGTGCGTGAACTGGGCGCGAAGAAGACGATTCCGCTCGCGGTATCGGCCCCGTTTCATTGCGAACTGATGGAGCCCGCTGCCGAGAAGCTCGAACCTGAGTTGGCGCGACTGCAGTTTCGGGATGCGAATCCGCCCATCATTACGAACGTCGAGGCCGAGCCGAACTCGGATGCAGCTCGGATGCCCGAGCTTTTGCGAAAGCAAGTGACTGCTCCGGTTCGATTCACGGACATGATTGTCAGGATGGGGGCGCTCGGCGTCGATCAGTTCCTCGAAATCGGGCCGGGACGGGTACTCTCTGGTCTCATCGCGCGTATCGACCGTCGTGCCCGCAGGGCAAATTTCTCGTCGCTCGCCGATCTTGATGGTGTTCGGGATTTCGTCATGAACAATAATAAGGGTGCGAACTGATCCGGGGGTCGGATTGGCCATCGCCGTACACAGGGTACGGCGCTAGGCTTCGCTGACCATTTTTGGATCGAGTCGTGGAGGATCTCCAGCTATGTCTTTGGAAGCGAGAGTCACCGATCTGATTGTCGAACAGTTGGGTGTTTCGAAAGAAGAAGCCGTGATGAATGCTTCGTTCATCGATGACCTCGGAGCAGATTCACTGGATATCGTCGAGCTGGTGATGACACTCGAAGAAACCTTCGATATCGAAATCCCAGACGATGATGCCGAGAAGATGCAAACGATCGCGGATGCCGTCGGGTATCTCAAAGCGCGCGTCGAAGATTAGGTTCTGCCTCGATTCATGCTGTTCGGAACGGATCCTTGATTGATTCGAGCCGGTTTCGGGTCGGAGGCGAATCGGAACGGGGAAGCCGGCTGGGCCGATTCCCGACGAGGAGCATGCTTGGCGATGTCTCAGAAGACGTCTCAGAAAGAATTTCAGTCGGTGACACCCCACCTCGATCGTGTGGATCCTGAAATCGCGACGTTTATCCGTCGTGAGGGACGTCGTCAGGGTCTTTCCATCGAATTGATCGCATCGGAGAATTTTGTTTCCGACGCGGTGCTCGAAGCGGTCGGCTCTGTTCTGACGAATAAGTATGCGGAGGGCTATCCGGGACGCCGCTATTACGGCGGTTGCGACGAGGTCGACGAGGTCGAGAATCTCGCGATCGACCGGGCTAAGGCGTTATTCGGTGCCGATCATGCGAATGTCCAACCGCATTCTGGATCCCAGGCGAACGCCGCGGTCTATGAAGCCGTCCTCGACCGCGGCGATACCGTGCTCGCGATGAACCTCGATCACGGCGGCCATCTCACCCATGGAAGCCCCGTCAATTTCTCGGGGCGGCACTTCAAGATCGTGCCCTATGGGGTTACCCAGCAAGATGAGCGAATCGATTACGATCAGGTGCGATCGCTTGCTCTCGAGCATCGGCCGAAGATGATCCAATGCGGTGCGACAGCGTACTCGCGCACAATCGATTTCGAAACGTTCCGTTCGATCGCGGACGAGGTCGGGGCGGTGCTCTTTGCGGATATCGCACATATTGCGGGACTCGTTGCTAGCGGCGTTCATCCGACTCCGGTGGGCCAGGCGCAAATCGTGACAACCACGACGCACAAGACGCTGCGTGGCCCGCGTGGCGGACTCATTCTGTGTGATGCGGACTGGGCAAAGAAGATCAACAGCGCAATTTTTCCGGGACTGCAGGGCGGTCCTCTGATGCACGTGATCGCTGGCAAGGCCGTAGCGTTCAAGGAGGCTCTGTCGCCCGATTTTCGAGCATACTGCGAGCAGATCGTGGCGAACGCCAAGACTCTCGCCGGAAGTGTTCAGTCCAGAGATTTCAAGGTCGTATCGGGTGGAACGGACAACCACCTTTTCCTGCTGTCGCTCGTGGGTCGGGAAACCACCGGTAAACAAGCCCAGATTTCGCTTGATCGTGCGGGCATTACGGCCAATAAGAACATGATTCCCTTCGATCCCCGAAAGCCGATGGTCACGTCGGGTGTCAGAATCGGGACACCGGCAGTCACGACGCGCGGAATGCGTGAGGCGGAGATGGCGTTGATCGGTGACCTGATCGCGCGAGTTCTTGCAAGGCCGGATGATCTCGAATTGCTTGATTCCATTCGCGACGAGGCCGCGGATCTTTGCCGTCGCTTCCCGCTATATCCCCAGCGCTGGAACGAATCGGACTGACCGGTGCAGTGTCCTTTCTGTGGGAATGACGGCAACCGGGTCATTGACTCGCGTCTGGCGCGTGACGGATCTGAAATTCGACGTCGTCGGGAATGCGACGAATGTACTCGGCGCTTCACGACGCGGGAGCGCGTCGAGGAGATTCTGCCCCGCGTCATCAAACGAGACGAACGACGTGAAGAGTACGATCGCAACAAACTGCTCCGAGGCGTCGAGCATGCCTGCGTAAAGCGCCCCGTTTCGGCAGAGGCCATCGGTCGCTTGATCGATCGCGTAGAACGCGAACTGCAGGAATCGGGCGAGCGGGAAGTGTCGAGTGATCACGTGGGGCGTCGTGCGCTCGAAGAACTTTCCGCGATCGATGTGCTCGCTGCGGTTCGGTTCGCGTCTGTTTTTCTCGATTTCAGCAGCCCGGCCGACTACGAAGCGTTCTTCGCGGAACTGTTGGCGGGCGGACACGGATCGGATGACGAGGTGGGTGACCGAACGGTGAGGTCCCTCGGCACTCGCCGATGAGTCGTCAGAGAACCAGCACGACCGCGCGACGAGACGAGAAGATGATGCGTCTCGCGCTTCGAGCGGCTGCGCGCGGCGACGGACGCGTCTTTCCGAATCCGAGCGTTGGGGCCGTTATTTTCCGTGGTGATCGGCTTCTCGGTCGCGGAACGACACGCCCCGTCGGCAGCTCACACGCTGAAGTCGTTGCGATCGAAGCCGTCCGTCGCAAACACGGGGCGGCGGCGCTTAGAGGCGCGTCGATGGCGGTGACGCTCGAGCCCTGCAATTTCGCGGGCCGAACGGGCGCCTGTACCAAGACGATCCTGGAGTCCGGGATTGCGCGCGTCGTCGTTGGCTGTAGCGATCCCCATCCGAAGGTCAGTGGGCGTGGCATTCGTCGACTGCGTCGATGCGGCGTAGAGGTGACAACCGGCATTCTCGAGGACAATTGTCGCAGGCAGCATCGTGGATTCATCTCGGTCTGCGAGCGCGGTCGCCCCTTCGTTACGCTGAAGCTCGCCACGACGCTCGACGGTCGAATCGCCCTTGCCAATGGCGAGTCGCGTTGGATCACGAGCCCGCAGGCTCGAGAATTCGTTCACCACCTGCGCGATTCGAGCGATGCAGTGATGGTCGGTTCGGAAACCGCCCGAGTCGACGATCCCGTTCTCAACGTGCGACGTGGTGACCGAGTCGTCCGCACGCCAATCCGAATTCTGCTAGACGGGCGCTTGCGTGTACCGAAGACGGCACGCCTATTCGACGTGACCGAAGATGCGCAGACCTGGGTCGTCTGCGGCAAGGGCGTGCGTGGAATCGCGCGCGCGCGCGCAGCGTCATCGCGTCTACTCGAAATTCCTCGAACCGAAAGCGGATTCGTCGACCTTTCCAAAGCATTGCGACGTCTAGCGAAAGAGGGGTTGACCACCATTCTGGTCGAAGGCGGAGGGCGGCTCGCGGCAGCGCTCTTGCGGGCAGATCTGGTCGACGAGGTACACTGGATGCTGGCGCCGACGTTGATTGGAGGAGATGGACGTCCGGGACTCGGTTCACTCGAGCTGGATCGTCTCCAAGATGCCGTCTCGATCGATCCGATTCGGGTCGTCCGGCGCGGGGTCGATCTGCACATTCACGGACGCATCCGCCGCGGTCGGGCGACAGACTGAGTAGATCGGCGGTTGAACCGGTGGCCGGGGAAGCTTGGCAAACACCAATGAAGGGGCTGGCAATGAAAGTTCTGAATCCGTCCCTCGATGCACGCGGACTACGAGTCGCGCTGGTCGTCTCGCGATTCAATCATCTCATTTCGGTTCGTCTCCTCGACAGCGCGCGCGAAACACTCGTGGAACACGGTCTCGACGCATCCGATATGGAACTCTTCTGGGTGCCGGGTGCATTCGAGATCCCGCTCGCAGCGCGTCGCCTCGCGCAGAGCGGGCGCTTCGACGCAATCGTGGCGCTTGGGTCGGTCATTCGAGGCGGGACACCGCATTTCGACTATGTGTGTCGGGGTGTGACGGACGGTGTGCGAGAGGTCATGCGCGAAACGGACATCCCGATCGGATTTGGCGTATTGACCACCGACGACATCGATCAGGCACTCGCCCGAGCTGGTGGCAGTGCTGGAAACAAGGGTGGAGAAGTGGCGTTGGCCGCAATCGAAATGGCAAGATTCAATCGCTCCTACACCGATCACGGCGCCTCCGATACCTCCGATACCTCCGACGCCGCGGCAAGACGAGCGTGAGCAACGATCAGGCATCGACCGGGGGAGGCCGGCATCGCGCCAGAGAGGTCGCGTTGCAGGTACTTTACGCAATCGATCTCGACGCGGGCGCGACGGAGACCCGTGGCTTGAACGACCAGATCTTCGATCGGATCAGAGAGAATTTCGTCGTTCCCGAGCCGATCGCGGACTTCGCGCGTCAGTTGGTTGCAGGCGTGGTGGAACGCATCGATGAGCTCGACGAAATTCTTGGAATCCATGCGCGGAACTGGCGCGTTTCGAGAATGGCCGTTGTGGATCGCAACATACTGAGGCTCGCCGTTCACGAGCTGCGCGACACGGATACGCCGGTCGCAGTGGTCATCGACGAGGCCGTCGACCTTGCCAGACGATTTGGCAGCGATTCTTCGCCTCCCTTCGTGAATGGTGTCCTCGATGCCGTTGCGCGTGAGGTGCGAGCCGCATGACCGTCGCGATCGAGATGGTGTTGTCGCCTCGGCCATTGGAACGTACCGATGGCGAGATCGCCGTAGTCGGGTTCTTTACCGACGAGCGACCCCTTCGAGGGGGTGCCGCGCGCGCAGACTGGCGGCTTTGTGGCGGACTCTCGCGCCGGATCGAGTCAGGGGAGTTGTCCGGAAAGAGCGGTGAGGCGCTGCTGATCGGGAGTGGTCGCGCGCTGTTGGCGCCGCGACTATTGCTGCTCGGACTCGGCGATCGGAAGGTCTTCGATCGATCGAGTGTCAGTCATGAGCTCGAGCAAGCGATGGACCGCGTCCTGAAACTGGGCTGCACGCGAGTCGCGCTCGCGCCGCTCGGAATCGCGATGGATGACATTCCCAGGCACGCGGCGGCGCTGGTGGCGGGTATCCGTGATGGCTGGCGTGCATCCGAGCGACCCATGAGCCTGAATCTCTGCGTGCCCATTGCCGAAATTCCGGCAGTCCATCGGGCTCTCGACAATGCTCGCAAAGCTGCGAACGCCAGTGAGATCAGCATCGGAGCGCCCGAGCCCAGCCGCGCCCGGCCCTGAACAGCATTCGAATCGAGCGCTGATCCAACGGTGTTGCGCCTTGAAGCGCACGCGCCCCGTGGGGCTTCGGCTTGTTTGCCTCGTGTGACCGGCAAAGTCGAGACTAGGTCAAGTCCCGCCCCCATACGCCGATTCAAGAAGGCGCGGGAACGACTTCAGAACCGTTTTGCGCGGCTATGCATGCGTATTCCGTCATTGTGAGAACGCGGGGGGCAAAATGAGCCTGGTCGGAAATCTCGAGGATCTGAGCCTCGGCGACATCATGCAGATCATCAGTCTGTCGCAGAAATCCGGCGTACTCGCACTCGAGGGCGATGCGGGCGCGGGGCGAATCGTCTTCCAGAACGGCCTCGTTCACGCTGCCAGCGTCAAAGGGCGAGCCGACGATCTGCGCGGCTTGTTGGTCGGAAGCGGTCTGATCGAAGGCGCAGCGTTCG
>JAQBEG010000666.1:0-3171 GCA_032123985.1 Deltaproteobacteria bacterium | reverse complement strand
CACCTACGTTGATCAGAGCAATTGCGTGCCGATTCAGGTCGATCTCTTTGAGAGGGATGATCGACTTCGCAAGCGGCTTCGGGCGTCCCCGGAAGAGATTCTCACGGTCGGTTCTGCCCACCTGCCGCATGTCTTCACGATGGATGATTTGCGACGCGAAACGCGCACGATCGTTCGCATCGAGCGCTTCGAGTCCGCGCCGCATCTGCCAGTCGAACAATTCACGAAACAGGCGCTTCAGGAGTCGGCTCCTGCCGCGGTTGCGCGCTGAGCAAACTCTTGAACCCGTCTGACTCGTTCTCTCGATGGATCCTGGCTCACCGCGCGTGGGTCGCTGCGGGGCTCGCGTTGCTTACGCTGCTTGCTGCAGCGGGCATCTACGATCCGATTCGAGGGCAGCCGCGAATTCGGATCGACCCCTCCCTCAACGAGATGCTGCCCGCGGATGACCCGGCCCGACGCTTCTACGAAGAGCTGTTGGAGCGATTCGGGAGCGATGACGTTGTGGTGCTGTCGCTGCGATCCGATTCGCTCTTCTCGCCGAAGGGACTAGAGACCCTTACCCGCGTGACGCGAGCCGTCGAGCGGGCCGAAGGCGTGCATCACGTCGAAGGGCTCGCGACTGCGGTGCGCCTCCGCTCTGTCGACGGTGATCTCGATATCTCCTCTTTTCTGGAATCGCTGCCTCGAACGCAGTTCGAGGCGGACCAGTTACGCGAAGACGCGCTTTCGGATCCGCTGCGCGCGGGGACCTTCGTCTCGGCCGACGGCACGGCGACCGCGATCCTCGTCACCTTCGAGCGAATGCCGGAGGAGTTGTTTCTGGCGAAGTCGCTCGATCTCGCGGTGCTCAAAGCTGCGCGCGCCGCTGCGCCCGAAATGTCGGTCGTGTTGGCCGGGACGCCGCATATCAAGGCCGAGGTCGGCCGACTCTTGACCGTGGAGTTGAGCGTGATGGTCCCCGTCGTCTTTGTCCTGATGAGCATCATCTCGTGTGGGTTTTTTAGGAACCTTCGGATCGGAATGGTACCGATTGCCGCCGTCGCGCTCGGGCTCGTCTGGACGATCGGCGTGATGGGTTGGGTCGGTCACGATCTCAACATCGTCACGACCCTGATTCCGCCTCTCATCCTTGCTCTCGGGTTTGCTTATGCAACTCATGTCGTCGCGAGCTTCCAGACTAGCGCCGGAGCTGATCGAGCCCAGCGTGCGCTCGCCCGGGTCGTTTTCCCGGTCACCTTCACGGCACTGACCACCGCGGCAGGCTTTCTTTCACTGTTGACCAACAGACTCGATGTGATCCGCGGCTTCGGGATTTTTTCGGCGGTCAGCACGGCGACGACGCTGTTTGCGTCACTCACGCTGGTGCCCCTGCTGCTCTCCGGCAAGAATACGGCGGCGAACACCGTGACCATCACCGAGTCGGGCTGGCTCGACCGACGGTTCCGAGCGCTCGTCAGTTTTGATATCCGATATGCGAACGCGATCCTGCTGGTGGCCCTCGTCGCGTTCCCGATCTCTTTGTGGGCAGCGACGAAAATCGAGGTCAACCTGCCGGTGATCGAGAATTTCGGTCGTGATACCGAGATTCGGCGAGCCTACGAAGAAGTCAACCGCGTGTACGGGGGAGCCAATCAGTTCTACGTGATGCTGCGGGCGGATGAGATCGGCGCGTTCGAACGTCCCGAATGGCTTCGAGAGGTCGCGAGCCTACAGGATTGGCTTGTCGACCAGCCGGAGATCGGCGGGACGACCTCGGTCGTTCAGTATCTCGAGGTTCTGAACGAAGTACTCGGTCCAGAGGAAGTGCCGACCCGGCGGATCCCGGACAGCGAAAATCTGATCGCGCAACTGCTGCTCTTCGGTGCCAACGAAGAACTCGACGTGCTTCTCGATCGTGGACATCAGGTCATTACGATCATGGTTCGATCGACTGCGACCGAGACGCGCGATTTCGAACTTCTCGCCACGCGTATTGACGCGCGTCTCGCCGAGCTGCCCGACGGCATCACCGGTCACACGACCGGCAACGCGATTCTGCTCACGCGTGCCGCGAATCAGATCTCGCGTGGACAGGTGATGAGCCTGCTGGCCGCGGGGGGCATGATCGGCCTTATGCTGGTCGGCTATTTCCGTTCGGTGTGGCTCGGATTCTACGCAATGATGCCGAACATGCTGCCGGTTGTGTTGTATTTCGGACTGCTCGGGATGACGGGTATCACCCTGAATAACTCGACGGCACTGATGGGCTCGATCGTCCTTGGGATCGCAGTCGACGACACGCTGCATCTGCTCGTCGAGTATCGCCGTGGGTTACGCGAGACGGGAAATGCCGAAGACGCGCTTCGCCAGGCGCTGCCTCATGTCGGACGAGCCATTACGTGCACGACGATGGCAATCTGTGTGGGGCTGCTCGTCGTGGGCGGAAGCGAGTTGCGCAATCAGGCCGAGTTCGGGCTGCTCGGCGCCGCGACCCTGGCAATCGCGTGGCTCGTCGACATTACCGTCACGCCCGCACTCTGCCTCCGGTTCATCCGGAAGGCCTGAAGCGGTCAGGCTCCTCTAGCTGTTCAGTTGTTCACCCAGGTGATGTTGCCATCTGCGACAGGCGGGTTCTTGATGGCGAGGACGGCGACGTTGCGAGCCACTTCGCCGGCGATCCTTCTGAATTCGACTGCCGAGGGCGAATCGGGGTGGCTTATCGTGATCGGCTTGCCGACATCGCCATCCTCGGCGATGCGCGGATCGATCGGAACTTCGCCCAGAAAATCGACGCCGAGTTCTCTCGCCACGCGCTCTCCGCCACCCTGCCCAAAGATGTGATACTTGCGATCGGGCTGATCGGAGGGCGTGAAATACGACATGTTCTCGATGATGCCGAGAATAGGGACGCCGACTTTCTCGAACATCTGGAGTCCCTTGCGCGCATCGATCAGCGACAGGTCATTTGCAGTCGTGACGATGACCGCACCCGAGAGCGGCGCCATCTGCGTCAGAGTGAGGGCCGCGTCGCCGGTGCCCGGCGGCATGTCGACGATCAGATAGTCGAGTTCCCCCCAATTCACGTCGGTCAGGAATTGTTTGATCAAGCCGTGGACCATCGGGCCTCGCCAGATCACCGGCGAATCGTCGTTCATGAAAAAGGCCATCGACATCAGCTTCATGCCCTGG
>JAQBEG010000665.1:0-3363 GCA_032123985.1 Deltaproteobacteria bacterium | reverse complement strand
GATGGGAACGCTGATCCTTGCGATGATGCCCAGGGTTTCTCTCGGTCATCAGGGTCGACCCGTCGAGGCGACGCGGGCGACAGTATGGATGTTTGCGTTGGTGATCATGGGAGCGGTGATCCGTATCGTGGGCGCATCGGGGTCGGCTGGAATGTATCTGCCGAGTGTTCTGATAGGTGGCTGCATCTGGTCCAGCGCATGGCTCGTGTTCACGATCTCTTACACGAAAATCCTCTTGGAGCCCCCTGAATGAGCGACTGGGCTTCGAGGTCGTGTCGATGCTATTCCGAAGGCGCGTGAAGCGAGGGCTGCGTTCCCGGCAGTCGTCCGAGATTCTGTAGAACGATCAACGGCTTCTTCGCATCCGTATCCGTGAACGCCACGATCTCATCGAGCCCATCGCCGTTCAGATCCGCGATCCGGCTCTCCCCACTTGGGAGGGGCACACTCTGGCGCCCGGTCATGCGGCCGAAGGTCGGATCGCCCTTCGCATTCGATCCAAGTCGGAAGCCGATCTCGTCGTCGCTCCGAGCGACGTAGAGGTCGAGGACCCCGTCTCCGTTCCAGTCGCCCAGGCTGGGAATCAAGCCGGATATGGTCGCGTCCCCGAAGTTCAAGCTGAACGGAAAATCCTCTTCGAAGATCGTGCGCGTGCCGCCGGACGACTCGGGGTCGAGCACGAGCACGCGCATTCGCGTATCGGCCTTGCGGGTGACGAGAATTCGGACAATCTGGAGGATTCCAAACTCCATCGTCGTCTCGATGATCTCTTCGCTGCCGTCGCCATCGACATCACGAAAGATAAAGCCCGAGAAGCCACCCTCGGTCTCGCGTGTGGCAGCGGGTTTTCCATCGATCGAGACGCCGGTGCCGGAATTGATGAAGATCTGTGTATTGGAGCGCCCGTCCATCAATCCGCCGCCGATGGTGCTCAACATCACGTCGGCGCGTGCGTCGCCATCGATGTCGCGTGCGAAATAGTTGTTGACGGTCGCCTCGTGGCGTCGCTCGAACTCTTCGTCGAAGGGGACGAAGTCGAGTTTTCGACTTGGCTCGCTCGGGATGCCATCGGGACCGGCGTGATAGATCCAGACCGCCCAACGCGAGAGCGCAAAAAGATCCAGCCGACCATCGCCATTGTCATCGGCTCGGGCGATCGTCGGCCAGGAGACCTCCTGGACCATCCATTTCCAGACGGTCGCCGGAAGAAACGGCATGTATGTCTGATAGCTCGCATAGATCGGCATCTGAATTTCGCGAGCGGCGCCCGATTCGAGGTCCAGAAGCCAGCCGCCGCGCAACGCTGGGACGAGCGCGACCGGTCGTCCATCGGCGTTCCAATCGTCGACGATCTGGACCCGCCCAATTTCCCAGGGACGAGGGGGCAGGGGGAGCCCGCCAGGAATCGGAAGATCGCGTGGCGGCTGATTGCCGTTCAGGGCTTCGATTCGAACTCCCGCTGCTGTGACGATCAGGAGCTGCGGGCCGGTCCGGCCGGGAATCGCGGCCACGTCGAGGAGCACCGTCGCGTCGGGCAGCGAATACTCACGGATTCGAAGATCGCTCGGTTGGAGGGCTGACCCGCAGGGCATCCAGGTCACCAGCTTGCGCTGGTTGGGCGGCCCGCCATCGGTGCTGAGGACCAACAGATCGCTTTCACCGCTCTCGCAACGGCTCACCTCGAGCGGCCAGACCTGCCGAATGAGCCCGGTGATCTCGTGGGAGCGAATTGCAAAGGGAGCGGAATCGACAGCCCGAACGACCGTCGGCGTGCTCATCCGCCATCCAGAGGCGGCTGCGACTGTGATCAAAACGAGTAGGGCCCGACGGTGGCCAGGGCTCGAGATTCGGATGCGCGGACCCACGACCATGAGCATAAGCAAGATCCGACGAGATGCCCGTGATCGAGCGGTTCGGCGCTCACATCCGGCCAACCGTCGACCGATAGATAGCCCTAGATGTGCCCTTTCGCGGACCGGGCGGTCCGGCTGTGAAGGCACTCGTTGGGATCGATCTTCGCCCGCATGCGCGGGTCGGAATGGGGTGAGTCTAAATCGTGCGAATCCTCGCCAGAATCCTATCGCTGCCGTTCGCCGTGTTCTTCATCGTGACGGGATCCTTCGGACTCCTTGCCAGTTATGGCTCGGGGAGTGAAGCCGCGGACCAGGCTCGCCGACAGTTCCAGGCGTTCAATCGATGGGCGATCGACGAGGGATACCGGATTCCACGTGATTTTTCGGTGCACTCCGAAGAGTGGGTCGCGGAGACCTTTCTTCGGTTCGTGCTGCTCCCGACCGGGCTCGTCCTACTCGCCTTCGGTGTGGGTCTGCTCGGGCGAAGGCGCGGTGAGCCGATCGCGGCCGCCAATCATGAGACCAGCGAGACGGACCTCCCGACAGACAAGCGAATCGCCAAGAGAGTCCTGAAGCAGGCGAACGCGCTCAAGAAGCAAGGCAAGGCCGCTGAGGCCGGAGAACTCCTCTGGAACCACGATCTGCTCGATGCGGCCGCGGAGTTTTTCATAGGAGCAGGTGAATTCGTTCGTGCTGCTGAAATTCGCCATGACCAGAATCGTTTCGTCGAGTCGGCGGAACTGCATCTTCGAGGTGAGAATTTCGAAGCAGCGGGTTCGATCTTTGGACAGCAAGAGGAGTGGACCCAGGCCGCACATTGTTATCTGAAGGCGGACCTGAAGAGCGTTGCGGCCGAGATGTTCGAGAAGGCCGAGAGTTATCCCGAGGCGGCGGAATGTTATCGCGACACGGATTTCATGCGGCACGCTGCTGCGATGTACGTGAAGTGTAGGAAATGGCGGCTCGCCGCGGATTGTCTCGAGTCCGTCTTCATCGATGAAGGCGGCAAGTCGATGATGGATCCGAAGAAATCGGCGGAGATGTCCAAGCTCGTGCGCCAAGCGGGCAAGCTCTTCCTGAAGGCGCAGGATCCCGAAAAAGCGCTCAACGTGTTCGAGCGCGGTGGCTGTTCGCTCGAGGCGGGCGAGGTGGCTGCGAGTCTCGGGAACCACGAGGCGGCGTCGGCCCATTTTAGGCAGGCGGGCGACGTCGAGCGCGCGGCGGAATCGCTTCGCGAGTCGGGTCACCCTGCGGATGCCGCGAGGCTGTTGGGCCAGCATCTGCGCGACGCCGGCGAGAACGAACGAGCGGCTGTCCTCCTGATAGAAGCGGGAGATCATCTCGAAGCCGGCGATCTATACCGCAGCCTCGAAGAGTTCTCCAAGGCAGCGGAATGCTACGAACACCAACATGCGTTTGCCCAAGCGGCCGAAATGTTTCAACTCGTGGGCAACCGGGAACGGGCGGGCGAGTCATACGCTAAGGCCGGTCGATTCACCGAGGCCGCGGA
>JAQBEG010000664.1:0-6194 GCA_032123985.1 Deltaproteobacteria bacterium | reverse complement strand
GCTTGGCAGATTCGCTCGGAGGTAGGCCTCGATCGCCGCCCACTCGAGATCCTCTCCCTGTCGAACACTCCTCAGTTCTGGCTGCTCGTCGTCACGCATCGGATCGACCAAATCAGGCGCGGACTTTCCATCAATGATCATTGCGACTCATTCCTTCTACTCCAATTACAGCCTCGCTGCCCGAGGCGGAGAGGGAAATCAGAGCTTGATGCGCGGAAATTTGGGAAGTCGCTTCTCGAGGAAGGACTGCACACCTTCCCTGAAGTCCGGCCGATCGAAACTTTGCCTCATCAAATCGATCGATTCATTCAGGGCCGGTTCGAGATCTGTTTCCATGTTCTCCCAGACCTGCCGCTTCATGATCGACATCGACGTCGGCGAGACTGTGTCCGCAAGGTGCTGAACGTAGTTCCTGACGAAAGGAATCAGCTCATCGTGGGGAAGCACCTGGTTCACGAGCCCGATTCGACCAGCCTCGGCCGCGTCGATCTTGCGCGCCGATAGCAACAGATCCAATGCATGAGCCGGACCGATCAATCGAGGCAGGTTCCAGGCCATGCCCCACTCCGCGATCAATCCGCGCTGAGAGAATGCTGTCGTGAATACCGCACGGTCCGATGCGAAACGCATGTCGGCGAAGAGCGAAATTGCGAAGCCCAATCCGGCCACCGGACCGTTGATAGCCGCGATGATCGGCTTGCGGATGGCCATCATGTAGGCGTAGGGTCCATGAAAGCCCTTCATGCTCGGATCGCCGGGGCTCGCGTTGGCCAGCTCGGCGGAGCCTCCACCCATCGCCGAGGCATCGCCGTCGCCGAGTCCCTGCAAACCCTTCAGGTCGGCGCCAGCACAGAATCCACGCCCTTCCCCGGTCAACACGATCGCAACGACTTGCTCGTCCCGTTCTGCTTCCTCGAGGGCGTGCTTCATTTCGTCGCCCATCTGGTTCGTGAAAGCATTCAGCTGTGCCGGACGGTTGAACCGAATCGTTGCCATCGATTCCTCGACGTCATATAGAATCTGTTCGTACATGAGTTCCTCGTGTTGCAGGACTTGCGACAGTGATCCCGGCGATTCATCGCGCGGGTCCGCAAGCGTGAATATCGTGACGCAAGACTTGGCTAGACTATACGGTACAGATCCAGGAGGCTCGCCATGACTGCATTTACAACCCGTACCACGCTCGGCCGCAGCGGCTTGCGTGTTTCTAAGATCGGGCTCGGATCGTCCTTCAAGGCGCCCACCGCCTCGTACCTGGAGGCTTTCGAGCGAGGCGTGAACTATTTCTATTGGGGCAGTATCCGACGACGCTTGATGGCAGACGCGATCCGCGAGATCGCGCGCCAGAAACGCGATGAGATCAGCGTGATCCTGCAGAGTTACTCCAGATGGGGTTGGCACCTCGAGCGGTCCATCGAAGACGCCATCCGCAAGCTCGGAATCGATCACGGCGACGTGCTGCTGCTAGGTTGGCACAACGCATTGCCGCCGCGCAGTGTCGTCGATGCAGCATTGAACCTGAAGCACAAGGGACGCATCCGTTCGATCGCGATCTCGAGTCACCGACGAAGCCTCTTCCCGACCCTCCTCGATGACGAGACCTACTCGATCTGGCACGTGCGCTACAACGCGATACACCGGGGTGCGGAGAAGGATGTCTTTCCGAGCCTCGCGACCATTCCGGAGACCCAGCGACCCGGTGTCGTGAGCTATACGACGACCAGCTGGGGACAGCTCTGCGACCCCGCGAAGACACCAGGGGGTGAGCGAACACCGAGCGGAACCGACTGCTACCGCTTCGCCATCTCCAATCCGCATGTCGACCTCTGCCTCGCCGGTCCGGACAACGCGGGGCAGATGCGGCAGGCGCTGAAGGCACTCGAGCTGGGACCGATGGACGATGAAGAACTGGACTGGATGCGGCGCGTAGGCGACTACATCTATAGGCGCGATGCCACCGCCGGAATCCGTGACGGTTCCGCCTGAAGGGAGGCCGACGACGTGAGCCAACTGCCGAAATCGGTCGTCATCACAGACGACACCATGCGAGAAGGGTTGCAGATCGAAAGCGCGGACATCCCCGTGTCAGAGAAACTCCGATTGCTCGATGCGCTCGGCGAAACGGGGGCGAAGGTCATCTCGATCGGTTCTTTCGCACACCCGAAGTGGACGCCTCAGATGGCCTGTATCGACGAGATCGCAGAGCGGTTCGTACCGAAGCCCGGTGTGAAATACACCGCGGCGATCTTCAACCGAAAGGGCTTCGAACGTGCCGACAAGTGGTATCCGAAGATCGACGTTCGCAGCCTTCGATTTGGCACCCACGTCGAAATGTGTGACTCCTTCGCCCGCCGCAACTACAACCGAACACAAGCTGAACAGATCTCCGCCATCGACGGCACCATCTCCAGGGCGCGGGCATCGGGCGCTGAGACCGGTTCGGTCATTCTGGGCAACCCCTTCGGTTCCAACTTCGAGGGCCCATTCACTCTCGGACAGCGGCTCGAACTTCTCTCTCTCATGATCGAGCGCTGGCACGATGCCGGCTTCGACGTGACGCGTTGTTCGCTCCTCGAAGCCATGGGCTGGAACTTGCCGCACGAAGTCCGCGAAACGATTCAGGCCATTCGCGACCGATGGCCCGAAATCACTGACTTCCACTGTCATTTCCACAATGCGCGCGGCGCCACGATCGCCAGTTACTACGAAGCCCTGCAGCTCGGAGTGCGCGAATTCGACACCTCGATCGGCGGCATGGGCGGCTGCCCCTATTGCGGCAATGGCAGAGCCGCCGGCCACGTGCCCACAGAGGACTTCGTGGATCTCTGTGAAGAAATGGGTGTCGCCACCGGATACAAACTCGACAAGTTGATCGAAGCAGCCGCAATCGCGGAGGGGGTCGTCGGCCATCCATTATGGGGCCACGTCTCGAAGGCCGGGCCGCGACCTCGTGCGGAATCCCTCTACCCGATCGACATGCCCTTCGTCGAGACGCTCGAGGAAGCCGCACATTTCCGCAAGGGACCCGGCGCCTGCGCGCACCAACTCTCTCCGTGGAAGGAAGGCGATGCGCTCAGCAGATAGCGGCGAACGGTTCTGCACCCATGGCTGCCCGTCGAAAACGCTCAGCAATCGCAAATCTCAATTCCCAGACGCCTCTTCCGCGTTGTTCCATAGTGAAATCACGTGTCCTTCAGAGGGCAAGGTCTTTGCGTCGAGTGTCTGGTTGAAGACTGACTCGACGGCATTTTTGCCGTAACCGCGTTTCACCTGCAGCCACGCATCGGTCGAATCTCGAAAGGCAACCCAGGCGGTACCGAGCCGTTCCTGCAAGCCTTCGGGACCCCACTCTTTGGATCGCTTTGCGATCTGGCCCGGTGCAAAGAAGAATTCGGGTTTCGGCCCCGGCAGTTCGCCCTCGCCACCACCCGTTGCGTCCCAATGGGTCGCGCCTACCGTGCAGCTGTACTTCAGCTGGTCACCAAAATGATGATGAATCGTGCTTCGAAGTTGGGCATTTCCGGCCATGTCAACCATCACCGCCGGCTGATCGGCGCCGAGTGATTCGACCTCGTCATAGGTCACGACTTCGTCGTAGCAACCCAGACTCTTGACGAACTCGAGGTTACGTTGTGATGTGAGGCCGACTGCTTTCGCGCGCCCTATCCGGGAAACCATGAAACCGAGTGCGATCGAGGTCTTGCTGGAAGCGCTCGTAATGATCACGGATTCGGCACCGTAGTGATCGTTGTCTGCGAGGAAGTCGTCGCAGAGGAATGAAGTCATGAAGAGGCCACGCATGAGCATCGTTTGGTCTTCGTGATCTGGTGAATACATCGCATCGTTCGCCGTCGGGGCATACTGGTTATAGACGGCGGCTATGTCAGCGCGATGGGCAACACCATCGGTGATGTTCGCCGCGGTGACTTTTCCTGGCTCGATCGTCAGGTAACGCGACATCGGGTAGAACCCAAAACAACGCGTTCCCTCGGCGACATCGGGATGCGTCGACGCAATCACGTCTGCGTAACCCATGGCCGGAATACGACCCCAGCGGTCGGGCGCAGGGAAGAAGCGCCAATAGCCAATCATGTCACCAGAGAGCGCGTATGAAATGTTATTGGCTGTAAAGGCAAAGCGGTCGACGCGGAACAACACTTGCCCCGGCGACAGATCTCCCGGCGCGGGGCTTTCCTCGAACTTCGTTTGATGCCAGTCGTCTCGGTTGACCAGGAAGTCGATGCTCTCGCTCGTCATGTTCGTCTCCTAACGGTGTTGTGCGGCTACGCGATGCAGCGGCATCGGCAGCGAATCAATCCGACGGTCGACCCACGAGGATGAGCCCACCGTCTTTGCCCTTCTCGATTGTGATGATGCGCTGAAGACGTTCGACGGCCTTGGTCTCACCCCAATCCTTGAAGACGCGGACATCGACTCGGTAGCGATTACCCATCCGGACCAAAGATTGCGGGCACAGGTATCCCAATTTCTCGAGGGGCCCAAAGGTAAGGCTGTTCGCGCAATCTCCTCCCCCTTCGATCTCATCGATCTCGACCCGCACTGAGATTTCTTCGTTCTTCAGATTGACGATCGTGGCGCCGAGTCCGGGAGAAAATCCGGTAATCACCACCGAATCCTGAAACTCCACCCAGTTGGAACTGCCGAAGGGAGGGTCGAAGCGAAGGGTGGGTAGGTTGAAGCAGCCCGAACCCATCGATGCACTCAACAAAGCAGTGCTGAAGAGAAGGGCTGCGACTCTCTTGTTCATCGATCCATCTCCGTCGGGCCAGGTGGTCATGTCGAAATTGGAATGAACTCAGACATCACAGGCGAATAGCCGCCTTGCTGCAATCCACCGTGCGCGGCCATTCACTCACGCAATGCTCCACTTCTTATGTCCGCGAACACACGATAGCGCCTGCAGTCCACCGTAGGGCCAATGCTTGACGACGCGGCCGAATCTTCCGCCCGCATGATTTCACTGAGTTCGGCGGTACGATCCCTGGTCAGAATCGAAGGAGAACACCCCCGATGGTTTCGATCCCGACTGCCTGGATGGTCCGATTCGCGATCAATGCCGAGACCGGCGAAGAGAAGTGGCGATTCGATCCAGAGGTCGACAAGTACGCAAACATTCTTCCAAACTGCAGGGGTGTCAGCAGCTGGCGATCGGGCAAATCCGGGACGTGCGAACATCGCATCTTCGTTGGCACTCTCGATGCGCGATTGATCGCTCTGGATGCGGAGACGGGTCAGCGCTGCAACGATTTCGGCCAGGCAGGAGAGGTGGACGTCACCCACCGCATCGCGAAGCACCTTCCCGTCGAGTACAGCATCACTTCGCCACCAGCGATCTTGAAGGACATCGCGATCACCGGTTCGTTGGTGCTCGACAATACGCGCACCGATGCCCCGAGCGGTGTTGTCCGAGCCTACGACGTGAGATCAGGCGAGCTGCGCTGGGCCTGGAATCCGATTCCGCCGGGCCAGAAGCCGTTGAACGAAGACGGCACGTACCGCAGCGGCACGACCAATGTGTGGTCGATCATTGCGGTCGACGAGGAGCGCAACCTCGTCTTCGTACCCACCGGCAATACCAACCCCGACTACTACGGTGGCCACCGAGACGGGCTCGATCATTATTCCAGCTCGGTGGTCGCACTGGATGGTGATACGGGTGAGGTCGTCTGGCACTACCAGATGGTCCACCACGACCTGTGGGATTACGACACTCCGGCGCAGCCTACGCTGATGGATCTCCGCTTCGAGGGCGAAACGATCCCCGTCGTCGTGCAGGTAACGAAGATGGGAATGACCTTCGTACTCCACCGGGAAACGGGCGAGCCGGTTTTCCCGGTGGAGGAACGGCCAGTCCCGCAGCATCCGGTGCCCGGAGAGTACCTTTCGCCGACTCAGCCCTTTCCTTCGCACGTTCCCCATCTACTTCCACCAATTACCGCGGACGATGCCTGGGGCTTCACCTCCTGGGACCGAGGTGTGTGTCGCGACCGGATGAGCGAACTGCGCAACGACGGCATTTACACGCCGCCCTCGCTCGGCGGTTCGATCTTGTACCCGAGCAATGGCGGCGGCAACAATTGGGGTTCACCGGCCATCCACCCGGGCGAACAAACGATGTTGGTCGTAACGTGGCGATTCGCGGCGACCTCAAAACTAATTCCCCGCAAGGATTG
>JAQBEG010000663.1:0-3979 GCA_032123985.1 Deltaproteobacteria bacterium | reverse complement strand
GATCGGACCGCCCAACTCGATCTGCTTCTGGAAGTGCGGGATGACGGAACCGCGGCTTCCCAGGACGTTTCCGAATCGTACCGCGCACGCGCACGTGTTCGTGTACAGGTTGCTCCGGACGAGCAGTTCCGCGACGCGCTTGCAGCATCCCATCACGCTCGTGGGGTTCACGGCCTTGTCCGTCGAGATGCACACGACGCGCTCCACGCGGTACGCGTTCGAAACCTCGAGCACGTTTTTCGTGCCGACGATGTTGTTGAAGACCGCCTCGTCCGGGTTCATCTCCATCAGCGGGACGTGCTTGTCGGCCCCGGCGTGAAAGACGATTTGCGGGCGAAACATCGCGAAGATGCCCTCGAGCTTCTTCTTGTTGATCACGTCGCCGATGATCTGCACGAGCCGCGTGAAGCCCGCGGTCCGGGCGAGCTCGCTGTGAACCTCGTAGATACTGTTTTCGCCGCGGCCCAGGAGGTGGATCTCCGCCGGTGCGAACTTCAGGATCTGCCGACACAACTCTGAGCCGATCGATCCGCCGGCCCCGGTGACGAGGATGCGCTTCCCACGTAGGTACGAGGAGATCAGGTTGAGATCGAGCTCCGCCGGCTCGCGACCGAGGAGGTCCTCGACCTGCACCTGCCGCAGGTCGGCGACGTGCACCTGGCCGTCTTGGAGGCGGGTGAGATCCGGGAGCATCTTCAGGCCCGCCGGGGTGTTCTTGCAGACCTGCACGATCTCGCGCATGGTTTTGCCGCGTGCGGAGGGGATCGCGATGAGGATGTCGTTGACGCCCAACTGCGTGACGAGACGCGGGATGTCGGAGCGGGCTCCGAGCACGGGGACACCGTGGATCATCGATCCGTACTTGCCCGGATCGTCGTCGATGAAACCGACGGGCGCATAGTCCATTTTCGCCGACCGTATCATCTCGCGCACCATCATTTCGCCCGCATCGCCGGCGCCCACGATGAGCGCACGGCGAACGCTAGTGGCGTTCTGGCCGGACAGGAGGCGCCTCGGAATCGACCACCCCGAGCCCCTCTTGCCCGACGAGTCGTGCAAGACGCGCACGAGCATCCGTATGCCACCGGTCAGCAACAACGCGAGCGCCATGTCGATGAATGGCACGGAACGCGGGACGTTCAGGCCCTGCGGCAACGAAAAACCGATGCCGACGACGCCGACGACGCAGACCAACGTGGCGCGCGTCAACTCCTCGAGATCGGTGAGACTCGAGTACCTCCAAATGCTGCGGTAGCTGCCCATGAGGTGGTAAACCGCGATCTTCAGGAGGACGACCGGCACAACGGTCAGAGCGATCGTCTGGAGGTCACCGGACGTCAGCTGGTCCAGACGAAGTCTGAATGCGAGAAAGTATGCCGCGGCGAACAAGAGACCATCCACCGCCATCTTGGGCAGGACCGGGCGCAGACTGACCAGTCTTCGACTGAGTTTCATGGGGCTAACGAGCCTCCTGAGGGGGAAACGGTGGGCGCCCGAAGGGTTCGCGCGGACCTTTCCGCGGGGACCGACGCGAGACGGATCAACACCTCGGCGAGACGCGTGGGATCGTGTCGGATCTTTCCGGATTCGTTGACGAGGGGCGCCTCGCAGATGGTCTCGGGCCGATCGGCGAGGCCGGCGCGTTCGACCAACTCGGCCTGCTGCTCGGCGTAGGGCTGCAAGCGATGCGGCTGGATGGTGGTCGCGTTCAGTAGCACGATGTCGATGAGCGCGGCTCCTACGTGACGGTCGATCGCATCCAGATGGTCCGCCATCGTCATGCCGACGGTTTCGCCCGGCTGCGTCATCAGGTTGCCGACGAGAACCCTGGTCGCGTGCGTGGTGCGAACGGCTTCGGCGACGCCTCGCACGAGCAGCACCGGCAGGATGCTGGTGAAGAGGCTGCCCGGTCCGAGCACGACGAGATCGGCCGCGCCAATCGCCTCGAGAACCCGGTCACCCGGCTCGGCGGCCGCGGGCTCGAGCCACACGCGGCGTATCGCGGCCGGCGCCGCTCCGATCCGGGACTCCCCGGAGATTCTCTCTCCGGAGACCGTCTCACCCTCGAGACGCAGCGCGCCCGCGCTCGCGGGAAGCACGCGCCCCCGCGTGCGGAGCAAACGGCCTGCCGCCTCGACGGCCCTGAGATAGCAACCCTCCTGCTCCGCAAGGGCCATGAGGAGGAGGTTACCCAGAGAGTGTCCCGCGAGATCTCCCGCGCCGGCGTAGCGATGGGCGAACAGGCGCGAGAGGGCACCGTCGGCATCGTCGGCAAGGGCGAGCAGGCAGTTGCGGAGATCTCCCGGCGGAAGGCCGCCGCGCTGAGAGCGGATCCGGCCCGAGCTACCGCCATCGTCCGCAGTCGCAACGATCGCTGTGATCTCGAGCGGGCGACCCTCGCCGACGAGGGCGGCGAATCCCCGAAGTACGTTCGGGATCCCGTTGCCGCCGCCGACGACCACCACGCGCTGGGGAGCAGAGGGGGCTTTCACCGCTTTGTGTCCCGTCGCCCGTGATCGCCGTTCGGGGAGTTATTCTTCGCGTAGCGCCGAGGGTTGTAGTCGTCGTACCGGTAGTAGTAGCGGTCGACCGCCGTGAATCCGACGTCGTTCAGCACGACCCCGAGCAGCACGCTGTGCGCGAGCGAGGCGCGGGCGCGGGCGATTAGCGTCCCCGTCGTTTTTCCCGCGCGGACGACGAGCAAAGCCCCGTCGCATGACGCATTGAGGACCGCGGCGTCGGTGAATGGAACGGTCGGCGGCGTATCGATAATGACCCAGTCGAACCGCTGGCGCAGTTCCGCGATGACGCTCGTGGCATGGCTCGACTGGAGCAATGCCAGGGGATTGTCCGACGGGGCGCCGGACGGAAGCACTGTCAGGTGTGCGGCTTTCAACTCGATCAGGGCGTGGTCGAGCGACACGTCGCCGGACAGGACGTCCGAAAGGCCAAGCGTCGGGGCAGGCACGATGTACCTGGTGAGCGACGGGCGTCGAAGGTCCGCGTCGATGAGCAACGTGTGCCGCTGCCTATCCTCTGCAAACGCCAGTGCGAGGTTGACCGCGGTTGTCGACTTCCCTTCTTCGGGTACCGCGCTTGTGACGAGCAGGATCTGTCTCGGCGCCCCATCGGCGCCGGGCTGATCGAGCTTCAGACGCAAGCGCCGGTAACGCTCCGCGACGGGTGACTCCGGATTGTTCACGAGAACCAGATGCGGGCTGTTCGTGAACTTCCGGGGGATGATCCCGCCCATGGGAACCCCCGCGACGAACTGGACGCGCTTGTCGACCGCCGGCTTGGGCTTCGGCGAAGCGGACGCTCCCTCCCGCGAAAAGAAACCTAAGCGCTTCATGCGAGCGGCCCTCCCACAACGAGGATGAGATGCGTCGCCGCTGCCGCCAGGAAGAACACCCCCGCGGTCGTTTTCGATCGAACGTAGCGGCCCATCAATCCGCCGGGCGCGGTGGCGTCGACGTCTAGATTCGGGATCGATCCGAGGATCGGTAAGTCGGGAAAGCGCTGCGCGAATTCTTCCTCGTTCCGCACGGTCTGATCGATGAACTCGAGCAGCGCCGCGAGTCCGACGCCCAGCCCCAGACCCCCCAGGAGGCCGAGGAGCACGATCTGTAGCGGTTTGGGCGCGAAAGGGGTCGTCGCGGGACTGGCACGGTCTTGGATCTGGAATTGCTCACCCTTCTTCGCGGACTCGATGTCCTGCGCTCGTTTTGCCTGTTCCTTCTGCGCAAAGTTCGCGTCGTATTGGTGCTGGAGCGTTTCGTAGTCGCGCGTGAGCGCGGCAAGCTCCTGCTGGCGTAGCGGCATGTTCTCGATGCGGCGGCGCAAAACGTCGACGCTGTGTTGCTCGCGTTCGCGATCGGCCTCGAGTCTGCGAATATCGCCTTCGAGGCGGGCCACCTCGGGCGAGCGCCTCGCGACGCCGTCGCGATCGCCGGATTGCGGAGGAGTCAGCACCGGATGA
>JAQBEG010000662.1:0-10603 GCA_032123985.1 Deltaproteobacteria bacterium | reverse complement strand
TCGTCGACGCGCGTACGCATTCCCATTTCGAGTCCTCCTCTCTGTGCGGCGAGCGGTGGGACGAACCCATCAGGCTGTCCGCACAGACGTCGCAACCTAGGCCGCCCGCGGTCCGAGATCCAATCCAAGCCGCACGAGTCGACAACGTACCGCCCATCGCTGGCAACGCGCCGTGCCCCTGACTAGACTCGGCGCCCCTTCGAGGAGACCCCAATGAGCGATTCCCCTGCCCCGACCAAGATCATTCGCAAGAAGACCGGCAACTTTCTCGAGGACTTCGAACCGGGCCAGATTTTCCGCCACAAGGGCGGAAAAACGGTCACCGAGGGTCTGTTCACGACCTTCAGCGAGTTCTCGATGTCCACCAACCCGCTGGCCAAAAATGCCCGATATGCGCGCGCCTACGGTTTCGACGGGCTCGTCTGCCCACCGGGCCTCGTCATGCTCGTCGCCTTCAGTCAGACGGTCGAGGACGTGTCGGAGAATGCGCGCGCCAATCTTGAATACATCGACATGAAATTCGGCGCACCGGTCTATGTCGGCGATACGATCGAAGTCGAAACCAAGGTTCTCGGTCTACGCCTATCGTCGAGTCGTCCCAATCTCGGCATCGTCCACGTCCAATCGACGGCGCGCAAGAATATCGGAGATGCCAGCGAAGCGGTCGTCGCAACCTGGCAGCGAAAGGTCCAGGTGTACAAGGGCGACGAATCGGCCGAGGTGAAGAGTTTCGATGTCGCGCCCGACGAGATCGAATGCAAACTCGAGATCCCGTCCTACGACGCGAACGCGAAGCTCGCCGAGCTGGCGCACCTCTCCAGTCCGGATAGCTATTTCGAAGACCTCGAACCAGGCAGTCGTATCGAGCATTCGCGTGGTCGAACCATGACTGACGAACACATCGCGATGACTGCGATTCTCGACAACACGAGCCAGGTTCATTGCAACCAATACATGGTCGACCTGAATCCGAAGCAATACGTCGGAGGCAAGTTGATCATCTTCGGTGGGATCCCCTTCACGCTCTGCCTCGGCCTCTCATGCCCCGACGTCGGTGATAATGCCCTCGGCGACATCATCTACACGACGGGCCGACACACCGCCCCGCTACAAGCTGGCGATACCGTCTTCGCCGCCACCGAAATCCTCGACAAGCGCGACCACCCCGACCGCGCAGATCTTGGCATCGTCGAAACCCGGCTCTTCGGATACAAGTTCGTTCGAGCGGAAGGCGAAACGTCAGAAGACGCCCCCGATGGCTGGAAGAAAGTCCAGATCTTCGAACTCGATCGACAGATCGCCATCAAAAGGCGCAGCCACTACGCCTAGTGTTTCGTTTTTGCGTAGGCCCCCGCAGACGGCGCGGCACGGTGTGGGCTTCGGCGAATGGCTCGGCTTCGCCTCCGCTTTATTTCACCGAAGCCCACACCGCACCGCACCGTCTGCGGGCATTTCGGCAGAAGCGGACCTCTAGAACTCTTAGGTTGTCAAGGATCGGGTGTAGGTCCATGTGGCGGCTTTTTGCATGGTTAGGCGGTGGCGGGGGCCCGAGGCGTTGGGGTCGGTGGATTCGTAGCCAGCGTCGCCGTGCCACATGCAGACGGGGCCAGTGTCGGCCAAGCCGATTCGGGTCTGGAAGCGTTCGGGCGTACGCGCCCGGATCGATGAGAGGGCTTCTTCGACGTCACGAAAGGCGCATAGTTCCGAGAGGCTGACGAAGGTTGGGGGGGCGACTTCGATTTCCTGGGCATCGCGGCGACGCAGAGCATCGGCGGGTGTCATCCAGTCGGATTCGTGGATCTCCCCGTGATCGATCTCGACCTCTCCCGTGCCGGCGCGCGCGGCGAAGAACCAGGTCAGGAAGCGCCGAGGTGTCGTCGCAGGCGGCGTCCAATGGGAGAAGGGATGCATCGAAGCCGGGTCGACGGCAAGCCCGCACTCTTCGAGTGCCTCTCTCTCCGCGGCGCGACGAGACGCGGAGAGATCATCGCGCTCCTCGATCCCCTTCCAATCATCGGGATCGATGCGGCCGCCTGGGAAGACCCACATTCCGCCAAAGGCAATCTTCGAATTGCGTTTCAGCATCAGGGTTTCGAGACCGGCGGAGCCGTCTCGCAAGAGGATCACCGTGGCCGCGAGAACGGGGGGCGTGCCTTCAGTTCCCTCTCGGGTCAATTTCTCGAGTGAGGTCGCATGGTCGCTACGGCTCATGGCCGTGAGCGTAACACGGTTCAAAACGTGCTGAGCACCACCGCGGCTTGTCCGACGCCGACCGCCACATCGACGATCCATCCATCGCAGAGATCTGCTTCGTAGTCGGGCGGCCCGAGCTCGACGCGATGGCCGTCCTTCGCCATCGCGCTGCCCGCATTCCCGCAGAGCACATTCAAGAATTCACCGACGCCGTCCGCCAACATCTCCGAATCGAGATCGCGTGGATCCAGACCGCTCGATGCCGTGGCCAATGCTTCTGCGAATTCGAAGTCGGATACGAGCGCAACATCGAGCCCCCGTGCACCGTTGATCGGAACAGATACTCGAACCTCGGCAAATTCAGGGATCTGCGCGACGAAGTAAATCTCACCGACCTTCGCGTGAATGCGAGCGACACGCATCATGAAGCGTGGCAGCAACTCGAGCACGTATCGTGTGACTCGATGGCTTGCGAGACCATCCGGAAGCGCGATCTCGGACGTGTCGAATTGTGCCTGGTCCGCCTTGTACGCATCCAGCAACTGGCCGAGACGATCCGTGTCGATGTGGCCGAGGCGGACCAGTGCTTGGCCGATCGGAATTCGTCTGCTGCGCTGACGTTGAAGGACTTCTACGAGCTGATCGTTCGCAAGCAAGCCCATGTCGACCGCGAGATCGCCGAAGGAAACATCGCGATTTCGCTGCTCGGCGTTCACTCGGATCACGTCCTGGGCCTGCATGAATCCCTGTGCGATCGCGATCTGGCCGATCGCCGGATTCTCCACGTCCAGGAAGTTCAGCGCCTCGCGGACGTGACTCGCATCGATCTCACCGCAATCGATCAGGAACTGTCCGAAGAACTTCACGCTCATCAATTCGACTCAGCCAGGACGACTAACATTCATTTCGAACGTTCTCGATCAGAGATTCGATCACGTCGACGTCGAAGGGTTTGCCGATAACCTGACATGCGCCGAGCTTGAAGGCCTCCTCGGCTTTGCTCGAATCGCCACTGATCGAGGACACCATTGCGACCCGCATCTCGGGATGCATCGATTTGATCGTGCGAAGTGCCGACAATCCATCGAGTCCCGGCATCACGATGTCCATCAAAACCAGGTCGGGCATCGACTCGTTGGTCATGCGAATCGCCGCGGCCCCGTTGCGCGCCAGGCCCACGATCGCGACGTCCTCGATATCACCCAGGATCCGCTCCAGCTGCGCGAGGACCGTGCGGCTGTCGTCTACGAGCAAGATGTTGATCTTGCGTATCATTTCATCCTCCGAGAGAGCGTTTCTCATCGGGTATCCCAATGCCCGAATTGAGAACGTCCGCGCCCCACAGAAGGCTTCCGGCGGCGGCTGCATACGGATTGCGCGCGGAACGCGATCCCCCGCGGTGATTGTTGCCGCAAAATGCAAAAATACATACAGTACGCGGGCTTACAGAATCCCCCTTCGTGGGGAACGGATTCTGTTCGCCTCTTAGACTTGAATTCCGCGCCCACCCTGAATCGGAGCTCATTCGGATGCGATTTTACGAGTACGAGGCCAAGGCTCTCTTCCGACGCCATGATCTTCCGCTTGGAAAGAGTCAGATCGTCAGTAACGCCGGGGAGGCGCGCGCTGCATTCGATGCGCTCGGCGGAGGCCCGGTCGTTCTCAAGAGTCAGGTTCTGTCTGGCGGACGAATGAAGGCGGGCGCTGTGAGATTTGCGGACGACGCCGATGAAGCGGGCAAGGCGACCGAGGCGATCTTCCCGATCGAAGTGAACGGTCAAAAATGCCGCTCGGTCCTCGTCGAAGAAAAGACGCTGATCGCACAGGAGTATTTCGTCGCGATCACCTGGGATGGCCGCGCCAAGCGCCCCGTCTGTGTGTTCAGCGACATGGGCGGCATCGACATCGAAGAGGTCGCCCTGACGCATCCGGAGCATGTGTCGAAGACGCACTTCTCGACGATCCTCCCACTCACGCCTCGTGTTGCCAAGGAAGCGGTCGCCGCAACCGGCGTAAGCGGATCCGATCTCAACAAACTTGCGCCCATCGTATTCAGCCTGATGCAGATCTTTCTGAAATACGACCTCACCCTCGCCGAGATCAATCCGCTTGCGAAGCTCGAAGACGGTCGATTCCTCGTACTCGATGGCCACATCGACATGGAGGCGGAGGCGCGCGGCGAACATAAGGCGCTGCTCGAAGAGCTCGGCATTGGAGACGACGAAACACGCCAGGCGCGGCCACCGACTCAATTCGAGCTGGCCGGCGCGCGCGTAAATGCCGCCGATCATCGTGGCGTCGCGGGTAACGTCGTCGAGTTCGATGGAAATCTCGGCCTCGTAATCGGCGCGGGTGGCGGTTCGCTCACACTTTTCGATGCGGTGCGGAATCAGGGCGGCAAACCCGCCAACTACTGCGAGATCGGCGGCAATCCCTCGATGAGCAAGGCCAAAGAGCTCACCAAACTGATCCTCTCGAAGCCGGGCGTCGAAAAGATCGCGGTGATGATGAACGTGGTATCCAACACACGCGTAGACATCGTCGCGCGCGGAGTCATCAAGGGATGTCTCGAAGCCGGCAAAGATCCTGCGGAGACGATCGCCATCTTCCGAATTCCAGGCGCCTGGGAAGAAGAAGGCTTCAAAATTCTCGAGAAATACGGTGTCGACTACTGCGACCGAAGCGTTTCGATGTACGACGCGGCTGGCCGCGCTGTTGCGAAGATGCAGGGGTAGAGAGAAATCATGTCGATCCTGCTGACCAAGAACACGCGCTTCATCATCCAAGGCATCACCGGCCGAGAAGCGATCAATCTAACTCGAGAGAATCTCGACTACGGCGCGAAGATCGTCGGTGGTGTCACACCGGGTCGCGCTGGGCGCGACGTCTACGGCGTGCCTGTCTACGACTGCGTCCGTGACGCTGTCGCCGCGAACAAGGGCAAGATCGAGGGATCGATCGTATCGGTGCCTCCAAAATTCACTCGCGACGCGATGATCGAAGCGCTCGAGAACGGCATCAAACTGATCGTTGTCGTCACCGAAAACGTCCCACGCAAACAAGTTGCCGAGGCGATCGAACTCGCGGAGCTGCGCGGTGCGCGAATCATCGGTCCCAATTGCCTCGGAATCATCTCACCCGGCGAGTGCAAGATGGGTGGCGTGGGTGGCCCGGCAGCGAATACAAGGCAGGCCTACACCAAGGGCAACATCGGAGTGATGTCACGATCCGGCGGCATGACCACCGAGATCGCATCGACGCTCACGGCGGCCGGTCTCGGACAATCGACATGCGTTTCTATCGGCGGCGACGCCATCGTCGGAACGACCTATGCAGAGCTGATGCCGTTCTTCGAAGCCGATCCCAAGACCCACGCGATCGCGATCTACTCCGAGCCCGGAGGGCGGATGGAGGCGGAGCTCGCCGAGTGGGTGGCGGAACACGAGTCCCGACTACCGATCGTTGCCTTCATGGCGGGCCGGTTCATGGACGAAATGAAGGGCATGCGCTTCGGCCATGCCGGAACGATCGTCGAGGGCAAAGAAGACACCACCGCGGAAAAAATCAAGCGCATGGAGGAGGCCGGCATTGCGGTCGCCGAGCGGATCGAGGAGATCCCCGACCTCATTCGTGCCCGCCTCGCACGTCGCAAGCGATAAGAAAGAGGAGTCTGTAGCAATGCCCGGTGAATTCATTGACGTCCAGGTGGACGCGAAGATTGCCAAGGACGTCGACCTCGCGAAGAAACTCGCTGAGATTTGTCCGGTTTCGATCTTCGAAGCCACGAGCGATGGCGTGCAAATCGACGAATCAAACCTGGACGAATGCGTCCTGTGCGACCTCTGCCTCGAGGCGGCACCCAAAGGCACGATCAAAATCATCAAGCTCTACGAAAATCCGAAGAGCTGATTTAGGAGACCCCCCATGCGAAGCGCAAAAGACTTTTTCAAACCGATGGCCGTTGGCGCGCCCGAGCCACTCCGCGAGATCCCGTTCAAGCCCTCGCGAATGATCCACTTCTTCGACCCGAGCAATGCGAAGATGGCTTCCAAGGTCCCGGACATGGCCAAGAAGTGCGATGTGCTCCTTGGCAACCTCGAGGACGCGATCCAGGCCGACAACAAACTCGCTGCGCGAGAGGGTCTCGTGAAGATCGGCCGGGAGGTCGACTTCGGAACCTGCCAGCTCTGGACGCGAGTCAATAGTCTGGATTCACCGTGGTGTCTCGATGATTTGACGACACTGGTAACCGAGATCGGCAATCAACTCGACGTCATCATGATTCCCAAGGTCGAAGGTGCCTGGGATATCCACTACGTCGATCGCCTGCTCGCTCAACTCGAGGCGCGCGCCGGAATCAAGAAACCGATCATGGTGCATGCCCTGCTCGAAACGGCGCTCGGCGTGGCGAACGTCGAAGAAATCTGCGCTGCGAGCCCGCGCATGCAGGGTCTCTCGCTGGGTCCGGCCGATCTCGCCGCAAGCCGACGGATGAAAACGACGCGCGTGGGCGGTGGCCACCCTGGCTATCTCGTTCGTACGGATCCCGATCCGTCGAATCCCGATGCGCCGCGACCGACCGCACAGCAGGACCTGTGGCACTACACGATGGCGCGTATGGTCGACGCCTGTAACGCCAACGGAATCCTTCCCTACTACGGACCCTTCGGCGACATCAAGGACACGGTCGCTTGTGAAGACCAGTTTCGAAATGCCTTCCTGATGGGCTGCGTCGGGACCTGGAGCCTTCACCCGGTCCAGATCGACAACGCCAAGAAGGTCTTCTAACCGCCCGTGGACGAAGTGCTCTGGGCGCGGAAGGTCATCGACGAAATGGGCGACGGGACGGGCGCCGTCATGATCGACGGAAAGATGCAGGACGACGCCACCGTGAAGCAATGTCACGTGATGGTCGAACTGGCGCGCATGCTTTCGCAGAACGACCCGGATCTCAAGAAGGCGTACGGACTATAGTCGTCACGATTCGACGCTCTAGCCGGCCCGAACGAGTACGACGACCGACGCTGTACAGGAGGCGAGATGGAGACGACGATTCTGGGCCGAACAGGGATGCGCGTCTCGCGTCTCTGTCTGGGATGTATGAGCTATGGGTCGTCCGACTGGCGCCCATGGGTCCTCGATGAGCATCAGGCCCGTCCCTTTTTCAAACGTGCGCTCGAGGCGGGGATCAACTTTTTCGACACCGCGGACATTTATTCCCTCGGCGCCTCCGAAGAAGTGACCGGAAAGCTCCTACGGGAGATGGCCAACCTCGACGAATGCGTGATCGCAACGAAGCTGGCCTTGCCCATGAGCAGGGGGCCCAATATGCGGGGCCTCTCGCGCAAGCATATTCAACAGGCGTGCGAAGCGAGCCTTCGCCGGCTCGGCATCGAGGCGATCGATCTCTACCAGCTCCATCGACTCGATCCCGATACGCCGATGGAGGAAACGCTAGGCGCGCTCGACGATCTCGTTCGCCAGGGGAAAGTCCGTCACATCGGCGCCAGTTCGATGTACGCATGGGAGATGGCGACGGCACTCGGCCTTTCCGATCGATTGGGCATGGCTCGATTCGCAACCATGCAGAACCACTACAACCTCATCTATCGCGAAGAGGAGCGCGAGATGATGCCGCTATGCGAAACCGAGGAAGTCGCTGTCATCCCCTGGTCACCGCTGGCGCGTGGAATTCTGGCGGGTTCTCGCAAGGCGCTTCGCGAGAAGGCCGGGTCGACCCGCCAGGAATCGGACGGGTTCACAGATTTCCTCTACGACCAGGACTCGGACTGGGACGTCGTGTTGGCGGTCCAGTCCATCGCGAAGCAGCGTGACCTGCCTGCCGCACAGATCGCCCTCGCCTGGATGTTGTCCAAGCCCTTCGTGACGGCACCGATCATCGGCGCAACCAAGCTCGGACATCTCGAGGATGCGATCGCCGCGCTCGATGTCGTCTTGTCGGACGACGAGATCGCGGCACTCGAAGCGCCCTACCAGCCCCATCCGGTAAAGGGGATGGGACCGGCCGCGCTATTCAGACCCGCGCGGCGCCGACGCCCCCAACTCCTCCAATAGCAAGCGGCGTCGATCGGCCGATGAAAAACGACGCGGAAACGCCACTCGTCTCCCGACCTCAGCTCGCCATCATTGGGATTCTCTCGATTTCCATCATGGCACCAGTGACGCTGCCTGTTCCGATTCTTCGGGAGCTGGTCGGCGACCGTTTCGAGGTCTCTGAATTTCTTACGTCGCTCTTCATGTCGGTCAACATGATCGGCGCTGCCATCTCTGCCCCGATGGCCGGTGCGCTGGCGGATCGCATCGGGCGGCGACGACCATTGATCATCGGTGCACTACTCGCCGATGCCCTTTGTTTTCTGGCGATGAGCCTGGAGGTCCCCTTCAGTGTTTTCCTGGCGATTCGGCTGGTCGAGGGCTGCGCCCACATCTTCGCCCTTTCGCTTCTGCTTTCGATCGCTGCGGCCCTTGGGGGAAGCCATCAACGCGGGCTCACGATGGGAATCGCCGGAGCAGGCATGATGTTAGGTGTGGCACTCGGCGCGCCGATCGGCGGAGTGCTCGGCAGCGTCGAAGTCCTGCGACCCCTCTATGCCGGAGCTGGGCTGCTCGTCGTCGCTTCACTTCTCGCGATCGTCGCTCTACCCGATCCGAGTCAAATCGAGCGACGACCGGGAATCGGCGCGATCTGGCGAATCGTGAAGCAAAATCGAGACGTGATCGCGCCGCTCGTCTTCGCCTTCGCAGATCGATTCACAGTCGGCTTCTACACGACGACCTTCTCGTTATTCGCGTCCGGACTCCACGGCGCGACGCCGCCGCAGGTGGGCCTCTGGATCTCCGCCTTCATGCTCCCCTTCGCGTTATTTTCCTTTCCCTTTGGCATCCTCGCCGATCGCGTCTCGAAGACAGCACTCCTGTGTGGGGGAAGCCTGATCTACGGCTTGCTCACAGCCAGCCTTGGCTTCTGGCCGACAGAAGCCATCGGTGCGGTCATGGCCGTGATCGGCGTCTCGGCTGCGGTCATGTTCGTGCCCTCCATGTTGATGACTGCGGACCTGACACCGCCGGCGATCCGCTCGACCGCGCTGGGCGCATTCAACACTGCGGGCAGCCTCGGCTTCATCCTCGGCCCGATCACGGGCGGGTTGGTCAGTGGGGTAGTCGCCGCGAGCTACGGCCCCGCGATCGGGTACCGCGCGGCTTTCGCAGTCGCGGGCGGCGCCGAAATTCTCTGCGCGCTCCTCGCTCTGCCAATGCTGCTTCGACTTCGCGCTGCCGGTCGCACGAGCTGACGGCCCAGCCGATCTGACGGAAGACCGTCCGATCGGCTGTAATCGATCCCTAAACTCGTGTAATCTCGCGCTCTTACGAAACCAATAGGACATCCTGAATGACGACCCAATCACACCAATCCGTCTACCCGGTGATCCTGTCAGGTGGATCGGGGACGCGCCTCTGGCCGCTCTCGAGACGCTCCTATCCCAAACAGCTTCTGCCGCTCGTCGGTACGAAAACCCTGCTGCAAGAAACGGCCGGCCGCGTTCACGACTCGCAATTCTTCGAGCCCCCGTTGATCCTATGCAACGAAGAACATCGCTTCATCATTGCGGAACAGCTTCGCGCGGAGAACATCGATCCGCTTGCGATTGCGCTCGAACCCGTCGCACGAAACACGGCACCCGCCATCACCGCCGCGGCGCTTTTCATCAACGAGCTCGATCCCGACGGCATCATGCTGGTCCTGCCCTCGGACCACGTGATCACCGATCTCCAAGCCTTTCGAAGCGCGGTCGATACGGCGTGTCGCGCCGCTCGAGAGGGCAACTTCACCACCTTCGGCATCGTTCCCCGTCATCCGGAGACCGGATTTGGCTATATCCAGCGCGGCGAGGAGCTCGCAGGCGTGCCCGGCGCCTACGCGATCGTCGAATTCGTCGAGAAACCCGATGCGGCTCGAGCGGAGTCGTATGTAGAATCGGGAAACTACGCCTGGAACAGCGGCATGTTCGTTTTCCCCGTGCGCAGGCTGCTCGAGCAGATGGGGCAATTTCAGCCGGAGCTGCTCGCCAGCTGTCGCGAGTCGGTCTCGAACGCGAATCGCGACCTGACCTTCACGCGGCTCGAGGAGACTTCGTTCGCTCGAGCGCCGTCGATTTCGATCGACCATGCCTTGATGGAGAAGACACAGTCCGCCGCGGTCGTCACCTGCGAAATAGGCTGGAGCGATATCGGTTCCTGGGGCGCTCTCTGGGATCTCTCGGAACACGACGCGCAGGGCAACGTGGCCCTGGGCGATGTCGTTCTCCACGATGTCGCGAATAGCTACATCCGATCGGAAAAGAGACTCATCAGCGCGGTCGGCGTTCGCGATCTCGTGATCGTCGAGACG